>NZ_JBDFXP010000001.1:0-230733 GCF_040911965.1 Phocaeicola sp. RTP21359st1_B8_RTP21360_211022 | reverse complement strand
TTTCAATACTTCAAGGAAATGTTTCCAGGTTTTTCCAAATCGATTTTCTGCTAAATCCATAATGATTCATTTTTATATATGGCAAAAATATAAGAATGAAAAATGGGCGACAAGATAGAATCGCGGAGACGCTTACATTCATCTGAAACATTTATGAAGGATTCTATTACGAATCCTTCATAACAATACACTATCAATCAGCTATCTACACCACAATGACGGATTTGAAGAATTTTCCGTCCTCTTTTAATTAATATACTCTTACAGGTTTAAAGCTCCCCCAGCCTTTTTCCCAATACCGGATGCACCACATCCGATGCAATCTCCGCCAGCGGGTCCATGACAAACCTCCGTTCAGTCATCAGGGGATGAGGGATTTCCAATTCCGGCGTATGCAGTATTAAATCGCCGTACAACAAAATATCTATATCAATCAGGCGGTCACTATAATTACCTCCCGCCGACTTCTTCATCCGGCCTAATTCACGCTCTATCTCCTGTGTTTCCCGCAATATATCCAAGGGAGGAAGCACACTCTCCACGCAACAGGCGGCATTCAGAAAAGAATTTTCAGAAGAAAACCCCCAAGGGGCAGTAACATAAAAAGCGGAAAGGGCAGTAACCTCCCCTATCCGCTCATTTATCTTCCGGACAGCAACATGCAGATTTGATTCTTTATCACCCAGATTGGTTCCAAGTCCCAAATAAACCCTCATACGCTGCTCCAACCGGTATTACTTATCCAAAATCAACATAGCGTCGCCATAAGTACCGAAACGGTAATCTTCCTTCAACGCTGTGTGATAAGCCTCCATCACCAAATCATAACCACCGTAGGCAGCTACCAGCATCAGCAAAGTGGAGAGAGGCAGGTGGAAGTTAGTAACCATGCTGTTGGCTACCGAGAAATCATAAGGAGGGAAAATGAACTTATTGGTCCATCCGTCAAATTCTTTCAGATGACCATCCGTACCTACCGCAGTCTCTATCGTGCGCATCACTGTCGTTCCTACCGCACAAATATTCTTTCCTTCATCCTTGGCATTATTCACAATATGGCACGCATCCGCATTGACATACATCTGCTCCGAATCCATCTTATGCTTGGTAAGGTCCTCCACATCAATCTCGCGGAAATTACCCAGTCCGGCATGCATCGTCACAAAAGCAAAGTCTATACCTTTGATTTCCATACGCTTCATCAACTCGCGGCTGAAATGAAGTCCGGCAGTGGGAGCTGTCACAGCCCCTTCGTTCTTGGCAAAGATAGTCTGGAAACGTTCGGTATCTTCCTCTTCTACCGGACGACGGATGAAACTGGGCAGCGGAGCCTCTCCCAACGCATACAATGCTTTCTTGAACTCGTCGTGAGAACCGTCATACAGGAAACGCAGGGTACGTCCGCGGGAAGTGGTGTTGTCAATCACTTCGGCCACCATGGAATCATCGTCACCAAAATAAAGCTTGTTACCGATACGGATCTTACGGGCAGGATCTACCAGCACATCCCACAAGCGAAGTTCCTCATTCAGCTCGCGCAACAAAAATACCTCGATACGGGCACCGGTCTTTTCCTTATTTCCATACAAACGCGCAGGGAAAACTTTCGTATCATTAAAGATAAACACATCTTTATCATCAAAATAGTCCAGGATATCCTTGAATACCTTGTGTTCAATCTTACCTGTTGATTTGTGAACAACCATCAGGCGCGACTCATCTCTATACTTAGCCGGATGCAAAGCTATTTTATCCTCCGGCAGTTTAAATTTAAATTGCGACAGTTTCATCTTATCTCTCCTTATTCGTTTATAACTTCTTCAATCTCTTGTTGGTCAAGCCATTCCGGAAAACTTTCCACCGACAAACAGTCTTCCAGTCTCACATCCCCCACCCGGGTACGTATCAGCCCTGTCAAATGAGCACCGCTATTCAAAGCTTCGCCAATATCACGGGCCAATGCACGGATATAAGTGCCCTTGCTGCACACTACCCTGATTTTAATCTCAGGCAGATTACATTCCAGCAACTCTATCTCGTCTATAATCAACGTCTTGGCTTTCAACTCCACATCCTCACCTTTTCGAGCCAAATCGTAAGCGCGTTTACCATCTACCTTACAAGCCGAGAAAACAGGCGGAATCTGTTCTATCCTGCCGATAAAACGCTGCAAGGCTTCCTCTACCAACTCGCGGGTGATATGTTCCGTAGGATAGGTAGCATCTATCTCCTTCTCCAGGTCGAATGAAGGTGTGGTAGCCCCTAACTGCAAGGTGGCAATGTATTCTTTGGTATGATACTGGAACTCTTCGATGCGTTTCGTTGCCTTGCCTGTACAAATAATCATCACCCCGGTAGCCAGCGGGTCTAATGTCCCGGCATGTCCCACTTTTATTTTCTTCACGCCCAGTTTGCGGCAAATATGGTATCTTATCTTGTTCACCACTGCAAATGAGGTCCATTTCAGCGGTTTATCAAAGTATAATACTTCTCCTTCTTTAAAATTCATCCAATTACATCAATGTGCACGCTATCGTAACGGCACCGGCTATGGCACAATAGATAGCAAAATAAATCAACTTACCTTTCTTCACAATATTAATCATCCACTTACAAGCTACACAGCCCGATATGAAAGCTGCCAGAAAACCTACAACCAATGACAATACAGATATATCTGATGTGCCGGCTGCAGCTCCTTTTACAATCTTCATACCATCCAGCAACGCCTCACCCAATATAGGAGGAATCACCATCAGGAAAGAGAACTGAGCCAGTTTCGCCTTGTTGTCTCCCAACAACAAACCGGTAGCAATGGTAGTACCCGAACGGGATAATCCCGGCATCACGGCACAAGCCTGTGCCAGACCTATAATAAACGCATCCTTCATGCTGATGTTCTCTTTCAAACGAGGTTTTGCATAATAAGAGAAAGCAAGAAGCAAAGCTGTCAATAACAGCATACAACCTACAATGAGCAAGCCGGAACCGAAAATTTCTTCCACATAATCTTTAAAAAACACACCCACAATGCCGATAGGAATCATGGATACCAGGATATTGATCACATATTTTGTCTCCGCATTCATCTCAAACTTGAACAAGCCGCGGAATATCCAGCCTATTTCTTTCCATAATATAACCAAAGTACTGAGCACCGTAGCCACATGCACTGCTATGGTAAAAGTCAGATTATCTTCCCCTTGTATGCCAAACAATGCCGAACCGATAGCCAGATGACCACTACTGCTGACCGGCAAATACTCTGTCAATCCTTGGAGCACACCAAGGATCAATGCCTCAAACCATTCCATTCTTTAAATAAAAATTGAGAATTAAAAATTAAAAAAATCAAGAGTTAACCACTTCTGTCTTGTCCTTTGGCTTGCGGACAATACCATAAATCATAAAGATAAAGCCAAAGAAACATACTGCGGGCGCCACTTTGATGCGACGTACACTAAAAATATCCGGCTCAAAATATCCTTCTGTCGAACTAGGTCCTGTCATCAGCAGAAAACCGACAATAATCACTGCCATACCTATGGCAAGCAATATAAAATTAGTTTTATCAAAGGCGAATTTTTGTCTATCCATATCCTTTTATTATTAAATGTAATACAACGCACTAGCTTTCATGCGCAAGTATTTGTTGATTGATATATATGCACACATAAAGGTAATAACCACACCAAACACAAAAACAGAACCCATTACCATAAGCATGGTCATAGGGGTAATAATCTCAATCAATTCGGGTTCATATCTTACCAACGCATAGGCCATTCCTATCAATGCCGCATCTGCCATAGCAGCGGCCAGTATCCCTATCCATATATTCCGCACCAAAAAAGGACGACGGATAAATCCCCAGCTTGCCCCTACCAGTTTCATGGTATGAATCAGAAAACGTTTGGAATAAATGGCCAGACGGATGGTGTTATTAATCAGCGCAAAAGAAATAAGGGTAAGCAGCGCAGCCAGTCCCAATAGCAAAAAACTGATTTTCCGTATATTGCTGTTCACTGCATCCAGTAAATCCTGGGGATAGTTGATTTCCATTACTTTCTTGTTCTGCATAATTTTCTGCTCTATCCAAGAAATGCTGTCCGAATTGGCATAATCGGCATTCAGTTTTATTTCAATAGAAGCTGTAAAAGGATTATATCCCAAGAATTCAGCCGGGTCTGTACCCATCGCTTCGCTCTGCTCTTTCAACGCCTGCTCCTTCGATATATAGGAAGTTTCTTTCACAAAAGGTTCCTCATTCAATTTTTTCTGGAATTTCAAAGCGTCTGCTTCTTTCATATCATCGCTGATGAGTACGGAGAAACTGATGTTCTCGCGTACATACTTGGATAAGTTATTGGCAGACAGCACAAAGAATACCACCATCCCCAACAAGAGCAACACCAGCATTGTACTGATGCTGGAGGTAATGAACTGCATATCGAAAAAGGACCCTGATTTTTTTCCCATAATCACTTCTTTCTGAATACATAAATCATTGAACTACTGCGTTCTTTTTTCGCCAGTGAACTGAACCAGGCCAACAGGCCCGTCCACATTCCCTTCAAAAAGGACAAACGGCTGCCTTTATATCTTTCCGTCAACATGGATACATAAAAAGCATCAAAAGGCATCGGATGCTGTTCCGCTAATTTAAAACCATGCTTGACACCGAATTGTTGCATGACGGAAGGTGTAAAATGCCATAAATGACGGGGCACATCGTATGCCGCCCACCATTCCTTATACTTTTCCGCATCATACGAACTGGGATTAGGCACAGCCACTATCAATACTCCCCTCTCTTTCAACAGCTTGAATAATTTCTCCCACGTTTCATTCAGATGCTCCAGATGCTCCATCACATGCCATAAAGTTATGGCATCAAAAGAATGATCGGCATATCCCGCCAAAGCATCCTCCGTATCTACATCCAATTCAAAATGCTCTTTGGCAAACGAACGCGCCTGCGGACTTTTCTCTATCGCTTTCACCCGCCATCCGCGCTCCTTCATAGCATTACTGAAATATCCGGTACCGGTACCTATGTCTAACAAAGTACCTTTACTCAAACCGGATGTCCGTTTTATCAGCTTGGCTTTGCGTGACAGCATATACTTGCGTACCTCATGGTATACACGGTTCATCAGCCCCTTGCGGGTATCAGTGTGTGAAATATAATCGGGGGTCTCATAATATCGCCCTATCTCGGCTTCCACGGGTGCACCTTGTGTAAAAATAAAGCCACAATCATCGCAGCGAACCAAATTGAATTGTTCACCCGAAGCATAGTGATCCGTACAAGTGATTGCATGTCCCAAATGTTTTCCGCCGCACAACGGACAAGTATTTATTTTGAGTATATCCACTTTTTGCCCTAATTTGCTGCAAAATAACAAATAAATTGAATGAGAAGGACTATCCTTTAAGTACTTTTAAGAGTATAAGTTAATAATTCGTTTTTACTTTTCCTACATTTGTGCAGATAACTTAAAAAGAAACGAAAATGGAAAATAAAAAACTGACCCGTTCCAACAACAGAATGCTAGCCGGAGTATGTGCGGGACTGGCTGATTATTTTGGCTGGGATGTTACGGTAGTGCGCATTATCTATTCATTTGCCACGGTTTTCACAGCCTTTTCGGGCATTATTGTCTATATAATCTTATGGATTGTTATGCCCGAAAAGAAATATCGTGACGGTTACGAAGACCGGATGAATGACAGACTGCATAACCGATAACCGGAGGCATTATGCAATGCCCAGCAGTTCCACCTCAAATATTAATGTAGAGAAAGCAGGAATCGGCCCGCTTGTACGGTTGCCATATCCCATAGTATAAGGAATATAAACCACCCATTTATCTCCTACATGCATACGTTGAAGCGCCAGCTGCCATCCCTCTATGACATCACACAGCCGGAAAGCTTCGGGGCAGTTACGGTCATAGGAATTATCAAACTCTTTTCCGTTTATCAGACTTCCCCGATAATGAACGGTGACAATACTTCGGATTGTAGGTGAAACTGTACCCGTACCTGTCTGCAATACTTTATAAAACATATTACAAGATAAAGGACAAATACCTTCCTGTGTAGAAAGAACTTGCAAATATTGCAAGTTCTTTTCCTTATATTCTTCTTTTCTCCCCATCAGAACACCTCTTCTCCTTTCAATGTGGCCGAACTGGCTTCAGTAATGCGTACATGGACAAAATCACCGATACGATGATTCCCACGATCAAAGACCACCACCTTGTTTTGCTGTGTACGGCCAAAAAGCTGCTCTCTGGAACGCTTGGAAACACCTTCTACCATCACCTCGAAGGTCTTGCCTACATCACGGGCATTACTTTCGGCAGAAAGACGGTTCTGCAATTCAATGATTTCATTCAGCCGGCGTATCTTAACCTCTTCGGGTACATCATCCGGCAGATGCTTGGAAGCATATGTTCCGGGACGTTCGGAATATTTAAACATAAAGGCGGAATCGTACGCACACTCACGCATCAAGGATAGAGATTCCTGATGATCTTCTTCCGTTTCCGAATGATAGCCGGAGAAAATATCAGTACTCAGACCACAATCGGGAATGATACGGCGAATAGCCGCTACCCTTTCCAAATACCACTCACGGGTATATTTGCGGTTCATCAGCTTCAATATGCGCGAACTGCCGCTCTGTACCGGTAAATGAATATGCTTGCATACATTAGGCGTTTCCGCAATGACTTGCAAGGTTTCATCACTCATATCCTTGGGATGTGAAGTGGTAAAACGAACACGCATGTCCGGAACCGCCTCGGCCACTGTGCGGAGCAGCATCGGGAAAGTAATTATTTCACCCTCTTTCTCAAAACGATAAGAATTCACATTCTGTCCCAGCAACGTTACTTCTTTATAACCTTTGTCTGCCAAGTCACGCACCTCATTCAGAATACTTTCCACATCACGGCTGCGCTCACGCCCACGGGTATACGGTACAATACAATAATGACAGAAATTATTGCAACCACGCATAATGGATACAAACCCGGAGATATGATTGCCGCAAATACGGGACGGAATTACCTCACGATAGGTTTCTGTAGTAGAAAGCTCCACATTAATGGCTTTCTCCCCCGCTTCCACCGAAGCGACCAAATCGGGCAAAGTGAGATAGGCATCCGGTCCTACGACAAGATCTACATGATGGTTCTCGATCAAATCATCTTTTACACGTTCTGCCATGCAGCCCAACACACCGACAATCAGATTCCGGCGTTTGTTTTTCTTCATAGAATGGAAAAACTCCAGACGGTTCAGAATCTTTTGTTCTGCATTGTCGCGAATGGAACAGGTATTCATAAATACAGCATCCGCTTCATCCAATGTTTCGCATACATGGTAGCCTGCCATTTGCATAATAGAAGCAATCACTTCACTATCAGCAACATTCATCTGGCATCCGTAAGTTTCAATAAACAATTTCTTGTTTTCGGAATCAGTTGCAGATTTAAAGTCTGCTCCTGTTGTTTCTTTCATATTTTCTCTGTTTTATGGTTTCGTAGGCAAAGATACGGAGTTACCGACAAATTAAACGAATAAAAGAGCCGAAAATTGAATATTATAAGAGAATTATGCATTTAACTGTTAAATAATTATAACCAGTGAACAAAAAAAACCGTTAACGTTACCAACGTATTATTATAATTCGCATATTTGCTTCCGAAAAACATTAGATTTTTTCATAGTTAAGGTTTAGGTTAAAAAAATAGGGGAAGACAACTGTGAAGTTCTCTTCCTTTTTTTATGCCCTTTTATAGAGTTAGTTATGAAATATTTTTCTAACTTTGAGCATTCATTATATAATAAGGAAAGTATGGATATCATTCAGGTTATCATATTTATAATAATCATTGTTGCAGCCATCGTGCAACAAATCTCAAAAACAGGCAAAGAGAAGAAAACACCTTCTCCAAAGAAAGTGCTTGCAGATATATTTCCTGAAATAGAGCAGGAGAACATAGAGGAGGACCTTCCTGTTTCTTCCGTTCAAACAGTCCGCACACCTCAGACTCCCCGCATGCAGCATCAGCCGATGGTCAAGAAACCAACAGATTCACCCCGGAAAGAGAACAAAAGGGAAGACCGGACTCCTATAAGACTGAGTACTAAAGAAGAGGCACGACGTGCTTTTATTTATTCAGAGATTTTTAATCGCAAATATTAATAACAACTATACTAATAAGAATAACACATTGAATATCATGGGATTTAATATTATTTCCGCAGCCGAAGCAGCCAGCTATATCAAGCATGGCTACAACATTGGACTCAGCGGCTTTACTCCGGCAGGAACACCGAAAGCCGTAACACCCGAAGTCGCAAAAATAGCAGAAGAAGAACATGCCAAAGGTAACCCTTTTCAAATTAGTATCTTTACCGGTGCTTCTACAGGAGATGCTACAGACGGCATCTTATCCAGGGTCAAGGCAATCCGTTACCGTGCTCCTTACACAACCAACCCCGATTTCCGCAAAGCCGTAAATAACGGCGAAATAGCATACAACGATATCCATCTGTCACAAATGGCACAGGAGGTACGTTACGGGTTCATGGGTAAAGTAGATGTCGCTATTCTGGAAGCGTGTGAAATCACTCCCGACGGCAAAGTTTATCTGACAGCCGCCGGTGGAATTGCACCGACTATTGCACGTCTGGCAGATAAAGTGATTATCGAATTGAACGCTGCCCACAGTAAAAACGGTATGGGCCTGCACGATGTTTATGAACCGCTTGACCCGCCTTACCGTCGTGAAATTCCTATTTACAAACCCAGCGACCGTATCGGTCTGCCTTATGTACAGGTAGACCCGAAAAAAATCATCGGCGTAGTGGAAGTAAACACCCCTGACCAGGCCCGTTCATTTACCGCACCGGATCCTATCACCGACCAGATTGGACAAAATGTTGCCGACTTCCTGGCAGCTGACATGAAACGGGGTATTATTCCTGCAAGCTTCCTGCCATTACAGAGTGGAGTAGGTAACATTGCTAATGCCGTATTGGGTGCTTTGGGACGAGACAAAACAATTCCCGCCTTCGAAATGTATACGGAAGTATTACAAGACGCAGTGGTGGACCTGATTCGCCAAGGACGTGTAAAATTTGGAAGTACCTGTTCATTGACTGTCACCAACGAATGTCTGCAAGGTATTTATGATGATATCGACTTCTTCCGTGACAAACTGGTCATGCGTCCGTCTGAAATCTCAAACAACCCGGAAATTATCCGTCGTCTTGGTGTTATATCTATCAATACAGCCATCGAAGCAGATATTTACGGTAATGTAAATTCTACTCACATCAGCGGCACCAAAATGATGAATGGTATTGGTGGCTCAGGTGACTTTACCCGCAATGCCTATATTTCCATCTTTACTTGCCCGTCTGTGGCAAAAGAAGGAAAAATCAGTGCCATCGTTCCTATGGTTTCTCACGAAGATCACAGTGAACACGATGTCAATATCCTTATTACTGAACAAGGTGTTGCCGACTTACGCGGCAAGAGCCCGGTAGAACGCGCCAAGGCTATCATCGAAAATTGTGCACATCCGGATTATAAGAACATTCTTTGGGATTATGTAAAAATGTCTTCCAAAGGACAAACTCCTCATTGTATTCCGGCTGCATTGGCTATGCATGATACGCTGGCCAAGAAAGGGGATATGCGCCTGATAGATTGGGCAGAATATAAATAGTCATTATTTGCTGTATCTCATACGTTTCCGGTCGGTACGATGTATCCGGCCGGAAACTTTTTATATCTATCCCACCTTTTTGTATAAAAAACAATATCTTCCACCTTTTTAATCAAAAAATACACGGACTTTTTTCATAATTATTCTATTTTTGCCGTGTAACTAATCATTTTTACCATTTTACTATGAGAAACAAAATTCTATATTTATTTGCTTCCCTTGTGATGCTAAGCGGCTGTAACAATCAACCGGCTTATAAAGACAGCAGTTTATCTCCCGAAGAACGGGCAGAGGATTTATTGCAACAACTTACTCTAGAAGAAAAAGTTGCCTTAATGATGGACAACTCCAAACCTGTCGAAAGATTAGGCATTAAACCTTATAATTGGTGGAACGAAGCCTTGCACGGAGTGGCACGGAGCGGACTGGCCACCGTCTTTCCTCAGCCTATAGGTATGGCGGCCTCTTTTGAGCCCGATGCCATACATACCATCTATACCGCAGTTTCGGATGAAGCCCGGGCCAAAAATGCCGCATACTCGGCGGCGGGAAGCTACGAACGGTATCAAGGCCTGACCATGTGGACACCCACCGTCAATATTTATCGCGATCCCAGATGGGGGAGAGGTATTGAAACGTATGGGGAAGATCCTTATCTGACAAGTGTCATGGGGGTAAATGTGGTGAAAGGATTGCAATGCATGGATGCTAATCAAAAATACGATAAAATACACGCTTGTGCCAAACACTTTGCCGTCCATTCAGGGCCGGAATGGAATCGTCATGAGTTCAATGCGGAAAATATCAAACCGCGTGACTTGCATGAAACTTATCTTGTACCTTTCGAAGCATTAGTAAAAGAAGCAAAAGTAAAGGAGGTAATGTGTGCCTACAACCGTTTGGAAGGCGATCCGTGTTGCGGAAGTGACCGCCTGCTGATGCAAATTCTCCGTCAAGACTGGGGATATGACGGCATTGTACTTTCAGATTGTGGCGCTATTGACGATTTCTATCGGGAAAAAGGACACAAAACACATCCGGATGCTGAATCGGCCTCTGCCGCCGCAGTATTAAGCGGTACGGATCTGGAATGTGGTTCCAGTTATAAAGCATTGGTAGAAAGCGCTAAAAAAGGATTAATCAGTGAAAAGGACATTGATGTATCCGTAAAACGATTATTAAAAGCACGCTTTGAATTGGGGGAAATGGATGATCCTGACAAAGTGGAATGGACTAAAATTCCTTATTCAGTGGTTTGCTCGGCAGAACATGATTCCCTGTCACTAGATATAGCACGCAAATCAATGACGCTGTTACTGAACAAAAATAATATCCTGCCACTGAAACGCGGTGGACAAACCATCGCCGTCATGGGACCTAACGCAAATGATTCTGTGATGCAATGGGGTAATTATAACGGTACTCCCAAACATACGATCACCTTATTGGAAGGTATCCGCTCAGCCATGGGAGAGAACGACAAACTGATCTATGAACAAGGTTGCAGCTGGGTGGAGCGCTCATTAATCAGAAGCGTTTTCAGCCAGTGTACTTCTAAAGAAGGTCCAGGATTCTCCGCCCGCTATTGGAACAACAAGGAATATGAAGGAAATGCGGTAGCCACCGCACAACTTACCACACCGTTCCGTCTTTGCACTTCCGGAGCTACCGTATTTGCTCCCGGTGTGAACCTGACCGATTTCTCGGCCGTCTATCAAAGTGTGTTCACCCCCCAGGAAACAGGAGAGGTTATTTTCAACTTCTATAGTTGTGGAGCTACACAATTATTGATAAATGGTGAAGAAGTAAAGAAATTCACCAACAAACATGGGGGCAGGGGACAAGCTTACGCCATGCATGCAGAAGCCGGCAAGCCATACGATATAGAAATCCGCTTCCAATACTTTAGTGGAGATGCACAGTTGAATTTCGATCTTGGATTTAAAGAAGAAGTCAACATTAAAAACACGGTAGCAAAAGTGAAAGATGCTGATGTAGTTATATTTGCAGGCGGTATATCTCCAAGTTTGGAAGGAGAGGAGATGGGTGTCAATTTACCGGGATTCCGCAAAGGAGACCGTACTGACATCGAGCTTCCGGCTGTTCAGCGTGAATTGATAAAAGCACTCTGTGATGCCGGGAAAAAAGTTATTTTCGTTAATTTTTCCGGATCACCCATTGCCATGGAACCCGAAACCAAATATTGTCAGGCCATTTTACAAGCATGGTATCCGGGACAATCCGGAGGTAAAGCTGCCGCCGAAGTTTTGTTTGGAGATTACAATCCTGCAGGACGACTGCCCGTTACTTTTTACCGGAATATAACGCAATTACCTGATTTTGAAGATTATAATATGACAGGACGTACTTACCGTTATTTTAAAGGTGATCCTCTTTTCCCATTCGGTTATGGTTTGAGTTATACCACTTTTAACTATGGTAACATCAAACTGGAGCAAACGATTAAAGTAGGGGAAACTGCCAAAATTATTGTTCCTGTAACCAATACCGGTAATCGTGACGGGGAAGAAGTAGTACAGGTATATCTGAAAAAACAAGAAGATGCGGAAGGACCGGTTAAAACACTGCGTGCTTTCAAACGTGTACAAATTCCTGCAGGAAAAACAGTCAATGTAGAATTAGAGTTAACACCCAAACAATTGGAATGGTGGGACGCGCAGACAAATACCATGCGCACCATAGCCGGAAACTTCGATATAATGGTAGGGGGTAATTCTAAAGATGCCGAATTACAAGTAAAGACGCTGACACTGCAATAATAACTCCGAATAAAATAAATCAAGTCTGCGGCATTTTTGTTTTAAATATAGAATTTGACAAAAATGCCGCACTTGACAAAATAAAAACATCAGAACAACTCAATCTGCTTATCTGCCTTTATTTGTTGCACAAAATAGTTGTCATGACTCACCACCAACAAAGTGCCTTGATAATCCTTCAAAGTTTCGGTCAATATCTCCATACTCAGAATATCAATATTATTAGTAGGTTCATCCACAATAAAAACATCGGGGGCCTGTGCACTCACCATAAGACAACAGAGAGAAAGTTTCATCTTCTCACCTCCACTCAGATAGCTACACTTCTTGTTCCATGTGGAAACAGGAAACAAAAAACGGTTGAGAATCGTTCTCAATTCATTATCATACAATTCACTATTGAATAAGGCAAATTGTTCCAATACCGACAAATCATTACGAATTATAGAATATTCCTGATCAAGATAAACGTACGTCAGCCCTTCTGCCTGTATCAAAGAACCTTGAGTAGGAGCAAGACTTCCGGTTATCAACCTCAATAAAGTTGTTTTACCACTACCATTACTTCCTTTCAAATGAATACGGTCACCACTTTTGATGGTAAACTCAAGAGGAGAAGACCACAAAGGATTTTCTCCATACGAATAATTCACACTTGAAGCTACGATAAGTATTTTACCGATATGCAAAGAAGATGAATTGAAATTTACTTTCATCGTCTTCATATCAGGTAAAGCTTTATGCAGTTCTACTGTTTCTCCTGCCAAAAAACGGATCTTATCAACATGAACATCTCCTAAACGGACAGTACTTTTCTCAGCCTGATCCCTGAATGTATGCATTGCCATCTTTCCGACTCCTTTCTTCACATTTTGTTTTTTACCTCGCACATCATGCTTTTGTTGACGCTCCATTACCTCACGTGCCTGCTTTCGGGCTTTTTGTAATTGCTTTTCATTCTCCTTCAACCGGGTTTGCAGAGCTTCTACAGCCAATTTCTTCTGTTCTTTATAGAAATCGTAATTTCCAGCATAATAAGTGACACCTTTTGCAGTAAGCTCATAGGTAGAAGAAAGTAAATTGAGTAATGTCCGGTCATGGCTGACAACCAGTATCCCTGCTGCAGCAGTAGTTATAAAACGGTACAGCCGGATACGGCTTTCGTCATCCAAATGATTGGTAGGCTCATCCATCAAAATAAAAGCAGGAGAGTATATAGTAATTCCTGCTAGAAAAACTTTTGTTTTCTCACCGCCACTCAACAAATGCATGGGATAGGAGAGAGGTACTTCTGCCAACCCCCATTCATTCAAAGCAGCAACCGCTTTCTCTTCTATTTTCCAGTCATCCGCCAAAGCCGTAAAATGCTCTATCGAAGCATCTCCCTGTAAAATGGCATGAAGTGCATATAACTTTCTTTCTATTCCCAATGCCCCGGCTACTGTCAAATGATTAAACTGACCAAAATGCTGTGGAATAGAATAGGGGATATCCGGACATATAATTTGTCCTTCAGAAGGTAATAGCTCTTTAGTTATCAATCGCATCAAGGTAGATTTTCCCGAACCGTTGTTTCCGATGAGGGCTACTTTTTTCCCTTTACTGATAGTAAAACTGACATTACTGAAAAGCACATCTTTATCCGGATGCATGTAAGTAATGGACTGTACATGTATACACATACTCTTTCTAAGAATTTTAAATATGAATACTGAAAAGTTCGTAGTTGGAATAAGAAGACAACTATTGCGCAACAAACGAAATTATTTCGCCTGCTGTCCCAACGTAAAAACAAATAGTTGTATGGAAATGAATGTTTTAAATTCTCATCGGAATATTTTTAAATTTGCGAGGCAAAGATAGCAGGTTTATGGAACATAAAAAAATATTCCCCAATCTAAATGAATAGATTGAGGAATATCAGAATAAAAAATCTATTTATTCAAATGAAGGCAAAGTCACAGAGAAATGAGGATTCGGAGTATGCTGTGTTCTGATAATCTCTTTCATTTGTTTCACAATATCCGGATGTCCGGCAGCGATATCATGGTCTTCATGAATATCTGTAGCAAGATTGTAAAGGAAAGGAGTCCCTTTTTTCACTACCATCTTCCAGTCTCCCATACGTACACCAATCTGATCGGTTTCATCAAATTCCCAATACAAGAAATCATGTTTCTTCTGTCCTTCCTGCCCTAACAAAGTCGGAGCAAAAGAAATACCATCAAAATAATCCACATCTTTTTTCTTGTTAGTGTACTTCTTTACATAATTCTTCACACCTGCCAAGTCACAAAATGTAGGCATCAGGTCATAGAAAGCTAACTGGTGATCATTAACCGTTCCTTCGGGTACTTTACCCGGCCAACGCACAATGAACGGAATACGAATCCCCCCTTCATAACATTGACGTTTCAATCCACGAAGTTTGCCATCACGACCAAAGAAGGTAGGGTCAGCCCCCCCTTCTTCATGGGGGCCGTTATCACTGGTAAAAATCACAATGGTATTTTCGTCCAGTCCTTTCTCCTTTAATTTGTTCAAAACTTCTCCTACATAATAATCCAAGCGAGTAATCATGCCGGCAAACTGCGCATGGGTGTGTACCGACGGATTATATCTTGATCCTTCCTGTCCACCCCAAGTTTTATCTTCAAAAAACTTCTTTTGATAACCTGTCAGAATAGAATCTTCGGGCTGCGCCAGCTCTGCATGAGGAAGCGTATAAGTAAAAATACCAAAGAAAGGTTGCTTGCCATCCTGTTTATCCAACCATTTCATTGCTTCTTCATGGATCATATCCGCAGAATATTGCGGACGTTTGAAATAGTCCTTACCAAACATAGGATAGTTGATATTCTCATCCATCACTACACGAACCACTGCCGTATCACCAGCCGATTTACTATACCGGTTCAGGAAATTCGGATAATATAAATGAGCCTGAAACTGACAAATATAACCATAATATTCATCAATACCCCGTTTGTCCGGCGTAGACACAGATCCCTCATAGCCCCCTGCCCATTTACCAAACATACCGGTAGTATAACCGTTATCTTTCATTATTTCAGGTATAATCACATGACCGGGATCGTATGGATGTTGCCCCACCACGGCATATTCCTTATTATTTCCATACATCACAACAGGGGCATCGCGCCAGTACTCTTTGTTCCCACGTACTTCACAATGTCCGGAATGTTGTCCGGTCATAAATGACGCACGTGATGGAGCACTCACCGGACTACCGGCATACGCTTGTGTAAAACGCATACCTTCTTTAGCCATATTATCAATATTCGGTGTACTGATGTAGGACTGACCATAACACCCTAAATCACCATAACCCATATCATCACACATAATATAAATGATATTCGGTTTAGGAGTTTTCTGAGCATAAGCGCCTAATAGAGGAAATGCTAATCCACTGGTTAAAAGAAAGAGGTTTCGATTTTTCATATATTCTGTTTTTTACTGAATTTAATAATTACTACTCCTGCTATAAACATCGGCAATTTAGAGAAAATATCCTAGGCTGCAAAGCTATAGAAGAAAAAAATATCATTCACCTACTCTCGATAATAAGGATTCAATTTCACAGGAATAGGAGCATGAGTTTCTTGAATCCACTTCATCAGTTTCTGATAAAGTTCTCCTCGCTTTACAGGATTTGAACCTGATAGATCTTGTGATTCTCCCAGATCATTCTTCAAATTAAACAGTTCCATAGACTTATCTTCATAATGATATATCAATTTCCAATCACCTGAACGAATACTGGAATAAGGTTTTGCACGGAAATCTCTTCCCCCGTTTAAATAAGACTCCAAATAAGCCGGAAAATGCCAGAAAAGATCACGTTCCGTCTCATTATTATTTATAAGCGTAAAAATATCTTTTCCATCTAAGTTAGCAGGAATCTTACCCTGTGCCAAAGTAACAAAAGTTGGATAAAAATCAACTCCTGTTATTGGAACAGATGAACGGATGCCTCCTTCTATTTTACCAGTCCACCTTATAATCAACGGCACACGGCTCCCACCTTCATAAGGCATTCCCTTTCCTCCATTTAACGGATAATTGTCTGTCACTGGTTCCGAACCTCCATTATCTGAATAAAAAATGACTATTGTACGATCTGCTATTCCTAATGTCTTAATAACTTGGCATATCCTACCAACACTATCATCTAGTTTTTCAATCATTGCAGCATATATAGGATTCTTATGATATTTACCGGGAGTTTTATTACGATATTTATTTATCAATGAATCAGGTGCTTGCAAAACCGTATGTACGGCATGATGGGACAAATGTAAGAAAAAAGGACCTTCACTATGAGATTTTATAAAAGAAACAGCTTCTTCAGTCAACCGATCAGTAAGATATTCACCCAATATACCTTCTTCTAATCCCACATGACATTTACTTTTATCAGGCAGACAATAGGGATAAAAATAAGAATAGGGAGCTCCTGCTCTATTACCGCCCACATTCCATATAAATCCCTGTGACAAGGGTCCTGTACCGTCCTCATCATCCCCCAAATGCCACTTCCCGATATGACCACACTGATAACCCTGTTCTTGCAAAGCCTCGGCCATAGTCACAAAGTCGGCACAGACATCTTCTACATTGGGAATAGCTATATATTTACGTTTGGTACGATCACCACGGTCGGGAGGACTAACTGTATATACTCCATGGCGTGGTGTGTACATTCCTGTCATCATACAAGCACGGCTAGGTGCTGAATTGGCGGCTGCAGCGTAAGCATTGTCAAACAATATTCCTTCTGTAGCAAGACGGTCTATATTAGGAGTTTCATAATAATCACTGCCCATTACACCCAAATCCGTCCAACCTAAATCATCAGCCAAAATAAACACGATATTAGGTTTTTCTTTTGTAACTATATCGATAGAAAAGCTCTGTTGTATTCCTACGGTACACAACACTACAGTAGTCAATCCTATTTTCTGAAATCTCATTTTATTTCGATTTTTCTAAGTTTAAAAACCAAACAAGACCGTCTCCATACGTTATTCCGCATTTGAGACAGCCTCATTCGTATCACACTATAAATTACCAACCAGGATTCTGTTCCAGTTCTGGGTTCAATAATATTTCGGTAGTCGGTACTTGATACAAATAATATTTATCTAACCAACCTTTACCTTCTTTTAGAGGATCATTGAAAAGATACAAATTACCTTCCGTCAATGAACCGTCAGTTCCATCAGAATAACCAGTTTCAGGATTATATAAAGTCATATTATTTTTCATTGCCTCTTCTTTACTCATCCAAAGACCAGTTGCAGGTTTATTGAGGAACCACGGAGCCATACGCCAACGACGGATATCATAAATACCAAATCCCTCACCCATCAATTCTATAATACGTTCGCGACGAATTTCCCATAAGACAGGATCAACCAAAATACCACTTTCATTACCTTTAGGATAGTATTTTCCACGGTTAGGATCAAAACTATCATTAATGTCAGCAACCACCATTTTGACTACACCGGCACGATCACGCAACTTATTGATTGTTTTGTCTGCAACCCCTTGGTCAAATACTCCCAATTCAAATTTGGCTTCAGCTTCATTCAACAGGACTTCTTCAATTTTAAAAATAGGTTTGTCAGCTGTATTCAAATTACCATTATTAAAGCTGGTTTCCCAGTTATCCCAATTCTTCCATACATAGTAGCCTGAACGGCAAGTCACAAATGCTCCAGTACCTAATCTTGGTATTTCAGGTACAAGTGATGCACTCCAGTTCTGCCCAGGCAAACGTTTCATACCAACACCCGGGTTACTGCAACTTTCATTTGCTCCCATAATATCAATATATTCACGGTCTGCCGGATTGTCTGTATACGACCAGGTAGGATAGTCGCCTTTTCCAGATTTTACTTTATAAGGAGGTATAACCGTGTGATACAAACGCGGGTCACGGTCACGAAATACCGCATACATGTCCTTATTTCCATGGTAGCCCGATCCGTCAGCCAAAATCGGCTTGCCATTCTTCATCAAATAAAGATCTACCGTATTCTGGTTCATCTCCACATAGTGTGAAGAAGTATGTTCAATATAACTCATGCCCATAGGATTTATATCCTTCACATAAGATTTATAGAGAATGATACCTGGAACTTGTCCCAAATCCTCTGTTGTCCACATTTCACCATATCCGGCACCGGGTTGACCGTCTGTTCCTGTGTAAAGAGTAGGATAAGCGGCCATTAATAACTCGGATGCGCGTACACACTCTTGCAGATATTTTTCAGCATCACCCAATTCATGATATTTCCTCCATGTACCTTCACGTAATCCGAAACGCGAAATAACGGCACGTACACAATCTTGGTTAATCGTATTGTCCCCATCCTGTGATGTGAAATTTCCAATATTCTGTTCCGCCCATTGCAGACGTTCCAATACCTTGTCGGCTACGGTTTTTCTATCCACACGAGGTCCATAAGCTTCGGGAGAATCTTCCTGCAATACCTGGTCCACCCAAGGCACATCGCCAAAACGATCTATCAATTCCATATACCAAAAAGAATGAAAAAAATATCCTACTGCACGCCAATGGTCTTTCTGAGCCTCTGTCATACTAGAATTATCAATGTGTGAAAGCATGATATTGACACGGCGGATAAATGATTTAAAATCCCAGCCATTACCGGATGCTACACTGGCAACTGTCTGATAAGCAAATTCATTGTAGCCACTTTCATATTTTTGCTGAAAGTATCCTGCTGCCATATCGCCCTTATACTGTCCGTCTTGTCCGAATCCTTGTAAGGAAGTGCGAATAGTATTATTTGTAAACATCTCATAACAAGGCCACATAAAAGCCTTGAAGTTATCGTAGGAATTGAATGCATTATTCTCCGTCAAGTCTGTAACAGGAGTCTTTTCCAAGAAACTATCATTACAACTAGAGAGGCTGATTCCTGCGAGAATTGCTAAACTTATAAATAATCTTTTCATATACTCGTACTAATTTAAGGTTTATAATGTAAGATTAAGCCCAAAGGATACTGTGCGGAATGCGGGATAATCCCATTTCAGCGTTTCCGGGTCGATACCCTTTGGCAATGATGAGAGCGTTGCCAGATTTTCTACACTGACAAAAGCACGTAACTGCGACAAAGATATTTTGGTAATCCATGCTTTGGGGAATGTATATGACAAAGTAACATTCTTGATACGCAGATAAGAAGCATCGGACAAGTACTTGTCTGACTGGCGGTAATTAGAGCCTTGGTTACCATAGTTGCCATAAATACGTGGGAACTCAGCATTAGGATTAACTGCTGTGTAATCACCATTGGCAGCATCTACCGGTTGCCAGTAATCACCCAAACCTTTATATAAAGGAATAAACTTAAAGTCAGAATATAATGGGAAAGTCAATGTATTGGCAATCCATTTATCGCGTTTACCGGTTCCTTGCAAAAAGGCACTCAAATCAAAACCTTTATAGTTTAATCCTAGATTAATACCATAAAGATAACGAGGAGTTTCATTACCAATCACTTTACGGTCGCCCGGATTATTCAACGTATTGTTGCCGCTGGAAATCATATTTGTCCCTCTTTCATCATCCATTAAGTTCTTGAACTTCACATCACCCGGACGAGGATTATAGCCATCTATGCTTGGAACGCCATCCTTTAATTTCCATGAAGAAGTATCGACAAAATCGTCTACGGTATAATAACCATCTGTTTCATATCCCCAGATTTCGCCTAATTCCTTACCTTTATAAAACTCCCAAAATGTATATGTTCCACCCGTCAGCGCATTCGTCTTTTGGCTGCTTAATATGTAGGATGAGTTACTGTCATACTTCACAATCTTTGACTTGCTGTCGGACAGGTTGAAACCGACTCGGTAGCTCACCTTTCCAATCTGGTCGCGCCAATTGAAACTCAGTTCCCAGCCACGTGTACGCATATCTGCCGTATTCTGATAAGGAGCATCCGCACCTACTACAGCAGGCAATTGCACACCCGGAGCAAGCATGCCGTTCGTATTACGCTGATACCAGTCAAAAGTACCTGTAAAGCGATTACTGAACATAGAGAAATCAATACCGATGTCTAATGTCCCTACCTTTTCCCAAGTAAAGTTACGACTTACCAATGAAGGAATAGAAGTAATAGCGGTTACATAATTACCATTGGATATCCAACCATTGTATTTATTATTCACCGCCATAGTTGGAATAAACGAATAAGCAGGCACGTTCTGGTTACCAATCATACCATAAGAAGCACGTAGCTTCAAAGAACCTAACCAATTCTGAGTACTTTCCATGAATTTTTCCTGTGCAATGTTCCAACCGGCCGAAACAGAGGGGAAGAAACCGTAACGTGATTCTTTAGAAAACTTAGAAGAACCGTCATAACGTCCGTTTACTTCCAGCAAATATTTATCCTGATAGTTGTAATTCACACGGAAGAATCCGCCGCGAACAGAAAACTCATTATACTTGTCCGTAGCTTTCAATGTAGATGTACCCGAACCCAATGAAGGCACCTCAATAACAGCTTGTCCATAGGATAAAGCCTCCATTGTTTCCTGATAACTGGATTCTTGATTGAAACCTGCCATTATCTTAAACTGATGATTACCCAATGAGAAATCATAAGTACCATACAAGTTGATTGAGTTATAGTCGGTATATCTTTTCTTTTTTTGTAGATAGTCATTGGTCGGAGTCGTGTCTTTACCACCTTGCACAGTAGTATATACCACACTTCCCGTATACCAGCTATAATCATATATATTCTTGTCGAAAGTATATTCAAATGCTATTTCAAATCCCTTTAATGGCTTCAATATAGACTTCAGGAAAATACGAGGATTGTCATACAATGTTTTTTCTGGATTGGACCAACGTATCTGATTGGACGGAGTAAAGAAAGGTAATCCATCGCCTGCAGCAGAAATACCTTCCGGCATATTGCCTTCCGGATAGAAAGAAGCAAGACGAGTACTGTAAACAGCGCCCAAAGCAGACTTTGGCTCCATTCTTTTACTATGTGCATAGCTAAAAGTGGCTTCCTGAGTAAACCATTTTGTAACATTGGCAGATATAAATCCACTGACATTCATTCGTCTGTATTTATCCTTGTCAGTAATCAGCACACCGTCATTATCAATAAATCCGGCAGAAAGACGATAACGGAGCTTATCAGTACCACCTGTCATTGATATATTATGTGTATGCTGGAAACTAGTCTCAAGCATGTTCTTCACCAAGTCCTTTTCATTCATATAATAAACAGCCCCATCCGTATCTTTAAAGATACCATCGCCGACAGTAGGAATAGAAGACGGATTATTACGATATTGCTCCAAATATCCCATCCATTTGCTTACACTAGGCGAACCCATTGTCCAGAATTGATCTCCGGCTGCATCAGAATAGGCCTGCAAATATTCCATCAACGGTGCCTGTTCTGGCAAATTCATGGCAGTTGCAAAGGCAAAGTTATTATTATAATTCAGTTGGAAAGAAGTTTCTCCTTTCGGACGTTTGGTAGTAACCAAAATTACACCACCGGCAGCACGGGCACCATAAATGGCAGCTGAAGCAGCATCTTTCAACACTGTAACCGTTTCAATATCCTCAGGATTAACCATATCCAAGTCTCCTTCCACATTGTCAATTAAAATCAAAGGCTTGATAGCACTACCATAAGAACCATCATCATTTTTAATACCTACAGAATAAGCGCCACGAATCTGGAATGACTTACTTTTACCTGGAGCATTGCCATCACTAGACACAAACAAGCCGGGAACCGTACCTTGCAATGCATCAGCAGCTTGTGACAAAGGACGATTGCCTATCACTTCATCCATCTTGACCGAGGCAACGGCTCCTGTCAGGTTTGCTTTTTTCTGCGAACCGTATCCCACTACCACCACTTCATCTAAAGTTTCAGTGTCCTCACGTAATACCACCTGAATAGTTTTTGTATCACGTACAGTTACCTCTTGAGATTTATAACCAATATAACTGATTTGTAACTTCACAGGAAATTCAGAAACTTCTAAAGAAAATTTTCCATCAAAATCTGTGATACACCCGTTAGTAGATCCCATTACCACAACAGAAGCACCAATAACTGGTTCTTTTGCCACATCCATAACCAATCCGGTAATTGCATTTTGTCTTGATTGCTGGGGTTTATAAACAGAAATATGCTCCCCTTCCACTTTATAACGGATATTTTTCCCTACAAACAACATCTCAAGCACCTCTTCCACACTTTTATTTTTAACATCAATAGATACTTTCTCATTCATATTAATATCATTATTACGAACAAGGAAAGAGTAGCCGGTCTGTTTTTCAATCTCATAAAAAACCCGACTCAAAGCCACTGAACGCTGTTGTATAGAAAGTTTTGCCTCCTGAATAGGCAATGCGGCCATAGTGACATTTCCCCATAGTAGAAATGAAACTATCCATACAAGAGAGAGGCAATGCCCCCTACGAACTTTACAAAAGTTTTTTTTCATACTTAGAATTTTTAGTTAACAATTATTTAAGCATGTACTTTTCACAGTACTTTTTATCTATCAGTTACCGGTCTGTAATAACTATTGTTTTTCCTTTCTTTCTCCACATAAACTTATTATCCACATCTAAATAAGAAAGAATTTCATCCAAAGTCAGATTCGTATCTATACTTCCTGAAAAATATTCAGTATACACTTTCCGAGACTGCACAAGTATCTGTACATCATATTTTTTCCCGATTGTTTTCAAAATATCAAATAACTTTTCATTAACAAATACCAGTCTTCCTGTAGTCCATGCTGCTTGAGATACCGCATCTATCTTTCTCATAGACAATACCTTATCATTTTTATTATAAACAGCTTGCTCATCAGGAGAAAGAAGAATATTCTTTTTAGCATCTGAAGTAGTGTAAACATTCACACTACCTTCCACAAGGCTCACTTTTATTTCCGCATCATCAGGATAAGAAGCCACATTAAATGTTGTACCTAATACTTTTATATTCAATTCCCCCGTATGAACAATAAAAGGCTTGAGCATATTTCTAGAAACTTTGAAATAAGCCTCACCTGAAAGAAAAACTTTCCGGTCAGTCCGCTGCTGCAAAGAAACATCATACTTTAAAACCGTCCCCCCATTCAGAAAAACAATGGTACTATCAGGCAATAATAATTTCGAACTGGCCCCCTGGGGAACCTCAATCTGACAATAAGAAGGAGTAAGAACTTCTGGACTAGACGAATGATATAAATAAAAGAATGTTATACTACAACCAATCAGTAAAGTCCATATAGCAACGCTTCTCCAAACGCTTATTTTACGGAAAAAAGAATGTTTACGAGAAGAATAGAAATTCAATGTATCACACAATTGCTCAAAGTTTTGCTCTTTCCTGCGTGCAAACCAAGAAGAGGATGCCAATGCATAAGAACGGGCTATTTCACGATATTTTTCGCGACAAGCATTCTCTCTTTTCAGTAATATAGTTAGTTTCTGCATATCTTCAGACGAGATTTCGCCTTTCAGATAATCCAGCATTATTCGTTCAAATTCATCTATTTGGCTGTTCATTTTATATCTTTGGAATTATCTACTATAGATAATACACAAGCAACAGACAAAACATTTAAGCCAAAAACAGATTTTTTTCATTCTTTTTTTAGAAAAGAAAAAATAATAGAATCCCTACTCTAGATCCCACCTTTTCTCTTATTTTATCCATGGCATTTTTTACATGTACTCTGACTGTATTGACTGAAATATTATTTTTATCTGCAATCTCTTGAGGAGTCAGATTGGAATAAAGATATTGCTCAAAAATGAACCTGCATTTATCAGGCAAGGAAGACACTATATTTTGGACTGATTTTTCCAAATCAGCTAATTCCATTTCTTGCAAAGGCGAACACTCGGAAGCACAAAATTCTTCTTGATACTCAAGTAATGCTTCACGGTATTCATCTATAATTCTTTCACGGCTGTGAAGCGAACGGAGGTAATTCAAACACCCGTTCTGAATAGCACGTATCAAATAAGCATGAATAGGAAAAGATAACTCACCACGCCTATACCATATTTTAGCAAAAGTTTCATTAACTATATCTTGCGCTTCCACAGGGTTAAAGATATAAGAATTAGCACAAGCACAGAGATAGACAAAATAGCTATTATATAAAACCTCAAAAGCTTTTTCTTCTCCTTTGTTTATTCTTTCAATCAAATCTTTATCTACTATACTTGCATCCATCTTTATTAAGACTATTAATATTGCAAATATAGCATTTCTTAAAAACATCATGCCAATAAAACTATTTCTTATTAAAAAACTCTAGTAATAATCAACTGAAAAAAGAAATAAGTTCCAGCTCATAATCTGAAGAATAATACCTAACTTTGTTTCCGACGAAAATCAAACCCTAAATAAAATGAACAAAAAGCTATTATTCTCCCTGTTACTGGCAGGAACAGCTTTCACCGGACATGCCGATGAGGCTAGGTTACTCCGTTTCCCCGCTACCAATGGCTCCGACATTGTCTTTTCTTACGCCGGAGATCTGTACAAAGCACCTTTGAATGGAGGAGAAGCACAAAAGCTGACTTCTCATATCGGTTATGAAATGTTCGCACGTTTTTCTCCGGATGGAAAATCAATTGCTTTCACCGGTCAATATGACGGTAACACTGAAGTATATCTGATTCCAACCGATGGAGGCGAACCCCAACGGCTTACCTATACAGCAACAAACAGCCGGGATGACTTAGGAGACCGAATGGGTCCCAATAACATTGTAATGACTTGGACACCAGATGGAAAAAACATAGTCTACCGCAATCGTATCAGTGACGGTTTCGATGGCAAGCTATGGAGTATATCGAAAAACGGAGGAATGTCAGAAGTGATTCCATTACCCGAAGGAGGTTTTTGCAGCTATTCCCCCGATGGAAAAAAGCTGGCTTACAACCGGGTTATGCGAGAATTCCGTAATTGGAAATATTATCGCGGTGGCATGGCAGATGACATTTGGATTTATGATCCGGCTGCCAAGAAAGTAGAGAATATCACCAATAATATTGCACAAGATATTATCCCTATGTGGATAGGAGAGGAAATCTACTTTATTTCCGATCGGGATCGCACCATGAATATCTTTGTTTATAATATCCGGACCAAACAAACTGAAAAAGTAACCCACTATACGGATTATGATGTAAAATTCCCCAGCAGTAACGGACAAATTATTGTCTACGAACATGGAGGATACCTCTATAAACTGGATCCTAAAACGCGCAAATCAGAAAAAATCTCCATCACGCTGACTTCAGACAATATCTATGCCCGAAAAGAAATGAAACGGGTAGCAGATAACCTGACTGCCGCCAGTCTTTCACCGGATGGGCACCGCCTGGCAGTAACTGCCCGCGGAGAGGTATTCGATGTTCCTGCCGAAAAAGGGGTAACCCGTGATATCACCCGCACCCCGGGAGCCAATGAACGGGAAGGGGAATGGAGTCCGAACGGTAAACAAATAGCCTATATCAGTGACCGTACCGGTGAAACTGAAATCTGGCTGCAATCTATCGAAGGGGGTGATCCCATCCAACTGACCCAAAACAATGATACTTATATCCGCCAACTGATGTGGAGCCCGGACAGCAAGAAAATACTTTATACCGACCGTAAAAACCGTATCGTAGAAGTTGATATTGCCTCAAAAGCGAAACGGACTGTCATGCAGAATCCGGAAGGAGAGTTCTATGAAGTAAACTATTCACCAGACAGCCAGTGGATTACCTATACTAAATCCGGAGCTAATAACATGAGTGTCATTTATGTATACCATCTGACTTCAGGTAAGGAATATCCGGTAACCGAAAAATGGTACAATTCTTCTTCACCTGTTTTCAGCACAGATGGAAAATACCTCATATTCAGTTCCGAAAGAGATTTTAATCCCATTTACAGCCAGACAGAGTGGAACCATGCCTATAATCGTATGGGAGGAGTCTATATGGCCATGCTCGCCAATGATACGCCATCACCTTTATTACCTTCGGATGAAATGGTCAGCATAGAACAACAGGCAACTGATGCTGTCAATAAAAAAACGGAAGCCACAAATAATGCAGTTAAAATTGATCCGGAAGGCTTGCCCGGAAGACTGATTAAACTGCCTTTACAAGCAGGTAACTACGATAATTTCTATTCAGACGGTAAAAAAGTGTGGTATGCCAGTGGTAGAAGTACCAAAGTATATGATTTGACCGAACAAAAAGAAGAAACCGTGGCCGAAGGAGCATATATGGATGTAGCTGCCAATCATAGGAAAGCATTGTTCTTTAAAGGAAATAATCTGTATATCTGTGATTTTCCATGCACTAAAGCCTCATTGGAAGAGAACGTCAACTTGGACGACATGATTGCTCCCATTGACTACAGTCAGGAATGGGCTCAGATATTCGATGAAACATGGCGGGCTTTCCGTGACGGATTCTATCTGGAAAATATGCATGGAGCAGACTGGAATGCGATTAAAGAAAAATATGCTGTATTAGTTCCCCATGCAAAAACCCGTCTGGACTTGAACTATATCATCGGTGAGATGATTGCCGAGCTGGCTTGCGGACACGCTTATGTGAGTCCGGGTGAAATAAAAGGTCCCGAACGTATTCCAATGGGATTACTGGGAGCTGAACTGAGTCGTGACAAGGGTGGCTTCTACCGTATTGACAAAATTCTACCGGGTGCAATTTACAGTCAGAAACTGCGTTCTCCCCTTACAGAACCGGGTATCGGAGTAAAAGAAGGAGATTATATCACAGCTATTGATGGCATTTCAACAGCTACTGTTGATAACATTTACAGTCTGCTGGCAGGCAAAGCCAATGTCTTGACTGAACTAAGCATAAACCGTACCGCATCAAGTAAAGGAGCACGTAAAGTAGTCATTAAACCATTAGACAATGAATACCCATTGTATCATTATAACTGGGTACAGAATAATATCAAAAAAGTGGAAGAAGCAACTAATGGCCGTGTAGGCTATGTCTACATTCCCGATATGGGACCGGACGGCCTGAATGAATTCGCCCGCTACTTCTATCCCCAACTCGATAAAGAAGCCTTGATTATTGATGACCGTGCCAATGGAGGTGGTAATGTATCTCCAATGATTATCGAACGTTTGCTTCGTGAACCCTATCGCCTGACCATGCGTCGTGGATCAACTAAAATCGGTACCATTCCTGATGCAACACTAGTGGGGCCGAAAGTATTGCTGATCAATAAATACTCGGCTTCAGACGGTGACTTGTTCCCATGGAGTTTCAAGGCAAATAAGATCGGTAAAGTTATCGGTACTCGTACATGGGGTGGCATTGTCGGTATCAGTGGTCCGTTACCTTATATGGATGGTACGGATGTGCGTGTTCCGTTCTTTACCAATTATGATGCAAAGACCGGTCAATGGATAGTAGAAAATCATGGAGTGGACCCTGATATTCTGATTGATAATGATCCGGTAAAAGAACAGTCAGGTGAAGACCAGCAGTTGAATAAAGCTATTGAAGTAATTCTACAAGAGCTGAAGGATCGCAAACCGTTACCTTCTGTCCCGGCTCCGAGAACTTATAAAGATTTGGGAGTGGAATAAAAAGCCCGTAAATTAAACATATAAATGATGCAGCCGAAAGAACTATAATCTTTCGGCTGCATCATTATAAATCTTCTAATCTTACCGCCTATATATCGTACAATTGCTATTTGTACAAATAAATATAATAATTTTTGGAGGTATATATATTATATATTCCTCCAAAAAGTGTCATCAAAAAGAAATCTATATACATAACAAGAAGTTTTTTATTTCTGTTCTTTCCATATATCTCCCCGACTTTCATTATCTTTGCAATCACTTAATAACAAAGATATTAAATAACAAAAAATAGATCATGGAATACAATTTCAGAGAGATTGAAAAGAAATGGCAGCAAAGATGGGCAGAGAACCATACCTATCAAGTGACTGAAGACGAAAGCAAAAAGAAATTCTACGTATTGAATATGTTCCCTTATCCGTCGGGAGCCGGATTGCACGTAGGACATCCGTTGGGATACATAGCCAGTGATATTTACGCCCGTTACAAACGCTTGCAAGGTTTCAACGTGCTGAACCCGATGGGATATGACGCATATGGACTTCCTGCAGAACAATACGCTATACAAACCGGACAACACCCTGCCATCACCACTGTGAACAATATCAACCGCTATCGTGAACAGTTGGACAAAATCGGCTTCTCTTTTGATTGGAACCGTGAAGTACGTACTTGTGAACCAGGATATTACCATTGGACTCAGTGGGCTTTCCAACAAATGTTCAACAGCTATTATTGTAACGATACACAGCAGGCACGCCCCATCAGCGAACTAACGGAAGCATTTGCCCGATACGGCAACGAAGGACTGAATGCGGCTTGCAGCGAAGAACTCAGCTTTACAGCCGAAGAATGGAATGCCAAAAGCGAAAAAGAACAACAGGAAATCCTGATGAACTACCGCATTGCCTATTTGGGAGAAACCATGGTGAACTGGTGCCCGCAACTAGGAACTGTTCTTGCCAATGACGAAGTGGTGGATGGCGTTTCGGAACGCGGCGGTTTCCCCGTCGTTCAGAAAAAAATGCGCCAATGGTGTTTACGCGTATCGGCTTACGCACAACGGCTGCTGGACGGACTGGACACTGTGGACTGGACTGATTCACTGAAAGAAACACAGCGTAACTGGATTGGACGCTCGGAAGGTACGGAAGTACAATTCAAAGTGAAAGACAGTGATATTGAATTCACTATCTTTACTACCCGTGCAGATACCATGTTCGGTGTAACCTTCATGGTACTGGCGCCCGAAAGCGAACTGGTTCCCCAACTTACTACTGAAGCACAGAAAGCCGAAGTGGAAGCCTATCTGGACCGCACCAAGAAACGTACGGAACGTGAACGTATCGCCGACCGCCGCGTAACCGGTGTATTCAGTGGCTCATACGCCATCAATCCGTTTACCGGCGAGGCTGTTCCCGTATGGATCAGTGATTACGTATTGGCAGGTTATGGAACAGGCGCCATCATGGCGGTTCCTGCTCACGACAGCCGTGACTACGCTTTTGCAAAACATTTCAATCTGCCTATCGTTCCGTTGGTAGAAGGTTGTGATGTAAGTGAAGAAAGTTTCGATGCCAAAGAAGGTATTGTTTGCAACTCACCCCGCAAGGATGTCACTCCTTATTGTGACCTTTCTTTAAACGGACTGACCATCAAAGAAGCTATCGCAGCTACCAAAGAATATGTGAAAACCCACAATTTGGGACGCGTGAAAGTGAATTATCGTCTTCGTGACGCCATCTTCTCACGCCAGCGCTATTGGGGTGAACCGTTCCCTGTATATTACAAAAACGGTATGCCTTATATGATTGACTCATCTAAATTGCCGCTTGAACTTCCCGAAGTAGCTAAGTTCCTGCCAACCGAAACAGGCGAACCTCCATTGGGACATGCCACCAAGTGGGCTTGGGATGTAGAAAAAGGTGAAGTCGTGGAAAACAACTTGATTGACAACGTCACTATATTCCCGCTTGAACTGAATACCATGCCGGGCTTCGCAGGTTCATCCGCATACTATCTGCGCTATATGGACCCACACAACGCACAAGCACTAGTATCAGAAAAGGCAGATCATTACTGGCAAAATGTAGATCTCTATGTAGGCGGTACCGAACATGCTACGGGTCACTTGATTTATTCTCGTTTCTGGAACAAGTTCCTGCATGATCTGGGCGTAAGTATCAAGGAAGAACCATTCCAAAAATTAGTAAACCAAGGAATGATTCAGGGACGAAGCAATTTTGTATATCGCATCAAAGACACCAACACCTTTGTGTCATTGAACCTGAAAGACCAGTACGAAACCACTCCGCTGCATGTGGATGTGAATATTGTATCCAACGATATTCTGGATGTAGAAGCTTTCAAAGCATGGCGTCCTGAGTATAACGATGCTGAGTTTATCCTGGAAGATGGAAAATATATCTGCGGATGGGCGGTAGAGAAGATGAGTAAATCCATGTACAACGTAGTCAATCCGGATATGATTGTCGAGAAATACGGTGCCGACACGCTGCGTATGTACGAAATGTTCCTCGGTCCGGTAGAACAGTCCAAACCTTGGGATACCAATGGTATTGACGGTGTTCACCGTTTCTTGAAGAAACTGTGGAATCTGTTCTATAGCCGCACAGACGAATTCTTGCCTGTAGAGGGTGAACCGACTAAAGAAGAGTTGAAAGCAATTCATAAGCTGATTAAAAAGGTAACCGGAGATATTGAAACTTTCTCTTACAACACTTCTATCAGTGCATTCATGATTTGTGTAAACGAACTTACTTCATTGAAATGTCGCAATAAAGAGGTATTGAGCAATCTCATCATCCTGTTAGCTCCGTTCGCTCCACATTATGCAGAAGAACTTTGGGAAGCTCTGGGAAATACCACCAGCGTATGCGATGCACAATGGCCTGCATTCAATGAAGATTACCTGAAAGAAGACACTGTAAAATACACTATCTCTTTCAATGGCAAAGCACGTTTCACCATGGATTTCGCCGCTGATGCTGATAACAATACCATTCAGACAACAGTTATGGCAGATGAACAAGCCCAGAAATGGATTGAAGGAAAAACCCCGAAAAAGGTAATCATCGTTCCCAAAAAAATTGTAAACATCGTATTATAATCGATACTATCCTTGAGGTGTGTCAAAAGCAGTAACTTTTGACACACCTTTCTACTTACATTAAAAACAATCCTCATTACCATGGACCAAATATTAAAAATCAAACTAGGCAGAGAGGTAAAAGACTATTTATCCATTACCTTCGGACTGATTTGCTATGCACTGGGATGGGCGGCTTTCTTACTGCCTTATCAAATAACTACAGGCGGAGTAACCGGTATTTCAGCCATTATATATTATGTTACAGGCATTGAAATCCAGGTTTCTTATTTTATTATCAACGCTGTTTTCTTAGGTTTCGCATTAAAGATACTAGGACCTAAATTCAGCCTTAAAACCATTTATGCCATCTTTATGCTAACATTCCTATTATGGCTCTTTCAAGCATTATTGAAGAACCCGGATGGTACACTGCCGCAATTGTTAGGACCGGGACAAGAATTCATGGCTTGTGTAGTAGGTGCCGGCTTGCTGGGATTTGGTATCGGCATTGTTTTCTGCAATAATGGAAGTACCGGCGGAACGGATATCATTGCCTGGATTATCAATAAATATAAAGATGTAACCCTTGGCCGCATGATGATGTATTGTGATATTGTCATCATATCCTCCTGTTATTTCATATTCCATGACTGGAAACGGGTGTTGTTTGGTTTCTGTGTATTGTTTATTATGAGCATTGTGATTGATTATGTTATAAACAGTTCACGCCAATCCGTACAGTTCCTTATTTTCTCGCGTAAACATGATGAAATAGCCGAAGGAATCACCAAACAAATAGATCGTGGAGTTACCTTATTGGATGGTACAGGATGGTATAGCAAACAAGGAATCAAGGTCGTAGTGGTACTGGCAAAGAAAAGCCAGTCACTGGATATATTCCGATTGGTGAAAGATATTGATCCCAATGCATTTATATCACAAAGTAATGTGGTAGGAGTGTATGGCGAAGGATTCGACAAACTAAAAATAAAGTAACTAAAAAATAATCTCTTCCATTGCTTCACTGTTTCTGCATTGAAAAACAGAACGATGAAGCAATGATAAGATTACTACATATCGGTTAATCTATTTTCTCAAATTTCTATTTTATACAATATATGTCTGCATAACCAATGCCCTTGTTCCACCAAAGGATGATCGAACTCTTTTTCAAAATGCATTCCTATTTTCTGCATGACCCGTTCAGAGCGTTTATTGGGTATGGCAGTGAACGAATATACCGTTTTAAAAGGTAAATTATCACTCGCATAATCCAGACAGGCAGAAGCGGCTTCTGTGGCATATCCCTTTCCCCATGCATCCCGGCACAATCGCCAGCCTATTTCCACTCCGGGAGTAAAATCCGACTCGAAAGCAATATTATGAAAACCCACATAGCCTAGAAAATTCTGAGTTTCTTTACATTCTACAGCATACAAACCATAACCATATTCTTCAAATTCTTTCCGGATACGACAATAAAAAGCCATCGTCTCTTCCTCTGTCAAAGTAGTGAGAAAGAATTCCATTACTTCTTTATCACTGTTCATACGGACAAACGGAAGAATATCTTCTTCCTCCCAGTCCCGTAACAACAAATGAGGAGTTTCTATATATACCATACTATCAAGTATCAAATGATACCAACAAAAATAATCAAAAATTGAAAATACACATAGCAAACAAATTACTATTTACCTTTTCACCTATATTATTCTGTCAGGAATTATCTTACTTTGGTTCATTCTCAGTATCTTTGCATTCAATTAATATGATATAAAATGAAAAAGAAATTAGTATTTGCTACAAACAATGCTCATAAACTGGATGAAATATCCTCCATTCTAGGAGAAAAAGTTGAATTATTGAGTTTGAAAGATATCCATTGCCATGTTGATATCCCCGAAACTGCTGATACGTTGGAAGGCAATGCGATGCTGAAAGCGGAGTATATTTATAAAAACTACGGTTTAGACTGTTTTGCCGACGATACAGGCCTGGAAGTGGAAGCTTTGAATGGTGCTCCGGGTGTTTATTCCGCCCGTTATGCCGGAGGCGAAGGACACAATGCGGAAGCCAATATGCAAAAATTATTGCAGAATATGCAGGGAGTGCAAAATAGAAAAGCACAATTCCGCACAGCTATCTGCCTGATTCTGGATGGAAAGAAGCATTTGTTCGAAGGAATTGTAAAAGGTGAGATTATCAAAGAAAAACGAGGTTCGTCAGGTTTCGGATACGACCCTATCTTTGTGCCCGAAGGATATACTAAAACTTTTGCCGAACTAGGCAATGAGACGAAAAACAAAATCAGTCACCGTGCGCTGGCCGTAGAGAAACTTTGCCGGTTTCTGAAGGCGTAACTATATAAATTAGTTATATCATTTGTTTACCTCTATTGAGCCTCATAAAAACAAGTATTCTGTTTTCCTTTGAAAACAATTTTGACGGAATAATGATTTCCATGAGAACCATTATTCCGTCAAAACAAATCTTTAATGAAACAGAAATGTCACTCCTATTCCGATGATAAATCCTTTCCAGAAGAATTCCCCTTTACTTTTAAGAATAACAGAAACGTCTTTTATTAACCACATCTTGTTATCTTTTACAAAAGTCATAATCCCAGCTTCTCCGAAATTTCCAGCATCTTCTTGATAGGTTTCACTGCCTTCTCAGCTACCGCTTCATCCACTGTCACTTCCGGCCATTCATACTTTAACGTATTGTACAGCTTCTCCAGCGTATTCAGACGCATGAAATTACATTCATTGCAAGCGCAGGTACTGTCTTCGGGAGGAGCGGGAATAAAGTTCTTCTCAGGACATTTCTTACGCATCTCGTGCAAAATACCGCTTTCCGTAGCCACAATAAAGTCTTTTTTGTCACTGGCAATGGCATATTTCAACAATCCTGCCGTAGAAGCAACCTTGTCGGCCAGTTTGGAAACGGCTCCTTTACATTCGGGATGAACCAGAACAGCAGCGTCAGGATACTGTTTTTTCAACTCCAGTATTTTCTCCACAGAGAACTGTTCGTGCACATGGCAGGCACCATCCCAAAGCAACATATTGCGTCCTGTAATCGAATTGATATAATTACCCAAATTTCTATCCGGACCGAAAATAATCTTTTCATCTGCCGGAAAACTTTCTACGATCTGCTTGGCATTGGTAGAAGTGACCACCACATCGGTCACCGCTTTAACAGCCGCTGTAGTGTTAACATACGAAATCACTGTATAATCCGGATGCTCTTGAACAAATTTAGCAAACTCATCAGCAGGACAACTGTCGGCCAATGAACAGCCTGCATTCAAATCCGGTACCAGCACTTTTTTATCAGGACAAAGAATCTTAGCTGTTTCACCCATAAAGTGAACACCACACATCACAATGATATCCGCATCCGTTTTTGCCGCCCATTGTGCCAGTGCCAAGCTGTCACCTACAAAGTCGGCAATATCTTGTATTTCGCCCGACTGGTAATAGTGACCTAGGATAAGCGCATTCTTTTCCTTACGCAACTTATCAATTTCAGTTTTCAAATCCAGAGTTTTGTCTACCAGTTCGGTAACATACCCTTTTTTCAACCATTCCTCTTTATTCATTATATCTATATTTTTTCTCCTTCTTTCAAAAAAAGAAATATGGGTATTGATAATATGCAAAGTTAAAAACTTTATGGTTATGACCACCCAAAATAGTGATTTTTATTTCCCCGACTTCAATGTACCTGCATTGCTATCTTCGTTATTCACACGTTTCTGCATGGTTTCATACTTACGTCCAAAACTGATATTCCATGATACTTTTGCCACAAACAGGCGGCAGCTCTCTTTCACATACCACCAATTCTTAGAAGGAGCCACTTTACTGAACATTTCTCCTCCCATTCTGTAATTATCAACAAATGGATTCAAAGTCATCATCCCGATATTCAAACGCTTGTATCGATAGGACAATCCCAAGGTATGAAAACTCTCTCCGTATGACAATGTTTCCCCATAGAAATTATTCCGATGATTTTCCATTTGAAAGAATCCGGACCATCTTTTATAAGATGCCATCACTTCGGCCCTGTAATACCAATTGGTATATGTATGATGATAATCCAAACCACGACTATCATAATAATTTATACCGGTAGAAAAAGAAAAAGTCAAAATATCTTTCAGAGGACCGAGTTTCAATTCCAACTCAGGATTCAATTTCTGCCAACTTAACTGATTGGCATTGGTACGGACAAAACTGTTATTCTTATCTCGTATGGTTTCTTCCATGATAGGCCTGTGCTGATACTGATACGACAAATGAACATTACCACTAAACAAACCTTTCCGGAAATCTGCCTCCAACTCATTTTTATATACTGTGAATATCTTTAATTCCGGATTTCCGCTTCTCACCTGTAAAGAGTCAATCAATTGTCTCACATTTCCCATATCGGACAAACCGGGAGATTTACGTGAAATCTGTCCCCGGTAACGGATAAAGACATTATCTGAAAATTGGTACCCCAACCTCAAACGGGGCAATAACGAATACCTGTTATATCCTTCCTCTTTCTGTTTGAATCGGGAATAACTGCCTTGCAGTCCAAAAGAATAATTGAAACGATCCATTTTCCCACTGTATTCCACATAAGCTGTCGCATGGGTTTCATGCATCTTTGTTTCAGATGACTCGTTTCCACCATAGGTATTATCCGCCAGACTTTGCTGATATTTCACTCCTGCACTCAATCTGCTCTTCTTGGTTACTTTCCTTTCATAAATACCCTCTCCTATAAATGAGTATTTATTTCCCGATACGGTAGAATAAATATCAGTCAGCGGTTCATTACTCTTCCCCTCCGTATAACTCCTGTCACTTTGAGTGTCAATATATGTAGTCACAGCATTGATAATCAATGACTGGTCATTGTTCAGTTTACATTGAAAATACAAGTCCACCGATGGACGGGAAGTCCGGCCCGTACTATGTTCTTTCATCATCAAAATTTCTTCAGGCTTCTCCAAAATATACAGACTGCTTTGGTTATTCTGCTTGTTCTTATTAAAAGCCCACCGTACAGTGGAATTAAAGAACCATTTCCCCTGATCCTGAAAACTATAATTCAATCCTATATTATGCCCATAAGTGGAAATTCTACTCGGAATACCATCTTCCACCCGTGTAAAGGAAGAACCATCCTCATAGCGGAAAGTTTCCCAATTATTACGCCAATAATTATCTACCGAACGATAAACATTATTATAATTCAAACCGAATTCTGATTTTTTATGGTTTATCTTCACTATAAAATTATTGTTTCCAAAAAGTACGTGCGGAGAATCCTGCGCATCCAAAGCCACATATCCACCGGTTTCATGCCGTCTTACAATGTAATCAATCACAGCAGCCGTATGATCCCCATATCGCAAACCGGGAGCATCATGATATTCTATACGAATCACATCTTCAGGACGAAGAACCAATATATCCTGTATCTCGGCATTTACTCCATTCATCCGTAACTGTACATCCCCTTCACCGGAGGATGTTACCTTGTTACGCATTTGATCCACTTGTATTCTGCTCAGCTTCATCTGCTGCAATAAAGACAGACCATTGCCGGCCGATTTTAACTGATGTGCTGTAGGAAGGATAATTTTCCTGTCGGCGGCATTTATCACACTGGCTCCCGTTACCACCACTTCCTTTAACAGGATCGATTCCGGAGATATCATGATAACGCCTAAATCCTTAGAAACAGCTAAATGATCCAATGATATAATCCGGGAGGTATATCCCATACCGGAAATACAAAGCAGATAACTTCCTGTTTGGATATTCTCCATCATGAACCTTCCTTTACTGTCGGTTACTCCTCCGGCTATAAATATAGAATCCTTTGTCTGCAATACGACATTCGCAAATTCCACCGCTTCATTTTCTGAAACTACTTTTCCTTTAACCTGTACATTTTGAGCAAAAAGTATGCAGCACATACACAAAAGTGATGTGGCAACCAATATTCTTTTTATCATATTCTTTATCTTAGTGCATTAGTTAATAAAAAGACCGCGATCTTCTACCTTTTATTTCTGTTACTTAGACGCAGGAAATTACTACAGGTTACATTTCAAGAAACACAATGAACAGTTACCAACAATTTCTTTGTATCTATTATATCTATATTTTTTCTCCTTCTTTCAAAAAAAAGAAATATGGTATTAATAATAGGCTGTTTATATTGTTAGTAAAAAAGAGTTCTTTCTCTTGTCTGATAAGTTATTTATATATAATACCAAGATATGAATAAATAATCAACCGGCTTAAATACTGATAATACAGGTTTTACTTATTCTATTAACATATTGTTGATAAGAATATGAGTTAAAAACTTTATGGTTATGAACGCCTGAAATAGTGATTAAATTGTGTTGATATTGATTGTTTAAGTTATGTGATTAATTTTTGGATTGTTGATTTTAAGTGTATGTTATACCATTATTTGAAATATGCAAGAAATACTTTTGAAATGATATCCTCATTCTTTTTACATGTTTTCAACCGTTATCAACAGGGGGATGTGAATTAGTTATTATCTTTTCTTGTATAAAGAAATCCATCTGTTTTACAATTGAGTTTAGGACTGAAGTAAAAATAAAAAGAGAGTAGGAGAGACTTCTTTTTCATTATATAGGCGTAAAGATCATAGATTTTTATGTAAGTTTGTAACCGTTAATAATAAAGTAGAAAATAGAGTATGAGGAAACTCAAAATAACAGAACTGAACCGGCTTACTGTAGACGAATTCAAGAAAGCCGATAAGTTGCCTTTAGCAGTGGTGCTGGATGAAGTACGCAGTTTACACAACATAGGGGCAGTGTTTCGCACATCGGATGCATTTTTGGTAGATTGCATTTATTTATGTGGTATTACAGCCACTCCTCCCCATCCCGAAATGCATAAAACAGCTTTAGGAGCTGAGAATTCGGTGGAGTGGAGATATAAAAAGAATACGCTTGATGCCGTTCAGGAACTTCATGATCAAGGGTTTACCGTATTGGCTATCGAACAGGTGGAAGGCAGTACTTTGCTGGATAAACTGGAACTGGATGCCGATAAAAAATATGCCATCGTAATGGGAAATGAAGTGAAAGGGGTACAGCAGGAAGTGGTCAATGCTTGCGACGGTTGTGTTGAGATTCCCCAATACGGCACAAAACATTCGTTGAATGTATCGGTTACCACAGGAATTATTTTATGGGAGTTTGCCAATAAATTAATAAAATTCAGATAATAAGAGTAAAATTCAAACAGTAGGAATCAGTTAGATTTGTCCGTTTTCAACTAACAATACCACCCGTTCGGTCAGTCGATCCTCTCCCTCCGGATGATATTCTTTCTTCAGGCTGGCACCAAAAAGTGCTGCAAAAGTTTGATAGAATCCGGCTTTAAAGGGTCCCATAAAAGCTTTTACCAATTCATAAGAGGAAGAATCCGTCTGACGGTTTACTAACTTTATCAACAGTTTACCCTGTGAAAAGGTTAATTTCTTCATAATCGGTGTATATTGCTCTTTTAGTCCCTTCTCTACGAGTTTCAGGTGCTTTTCCCTGGCTTTTTTGTCAGGCAGTGTTTCTATATATTCGTAAGTTTCTATCACAGCACGGTTAATTTCACGGGCTAATGGCAGGGTTTTCTTCACATTCCTTACCAGGCGGTAGTATTCCCGTCTTTCTTTTTCGTTTTTGAATTTTAATGGTCTGAAAATGTATACATTAGGTAACTGTACAGCTGGAATAGTATCTCCTTTGTATACACATACAGGTACCATGTATCCGTTTATAGTAGTCGTTTGTTGCTGGGAATAAGCAGCAGCGGCTATAAAGGAAAAAAACAATGCTATAAAGAGTTTCCTTTTCATCTTGGTGCAAAAGTAGCAAGAAATATGATTACTCTGTATAGTGGATAAAACTATTTAACTTAAAACACGCCAATGAATTACAAAATGAACAGGTTGTTAAGAGTAATGTTAATTATCTGTATTACAATACTTTTATCGGTGCATAACCTGTGTGCGCAGGAAGTATGGGAAGAACTGGCAGAGCAATTGATGGATGAAGATGAAAACAGTTCGTTTCAATGGGATACTCACTTTGAGGAGCTTTCCGAATTACGTGAAAATCCCATCAATATCAATACAGCAACTAAAGAGCAACTGGAACGTTTTCCATTTCTCTCTGACCAACTGGTAGAGAATATATTGTATTATCTGTACAAATATGGTCCTATGCTTACCCGCAATGAGTTATGGATGATTGAAGATATTGACAGGCAGACTATTCACTATTTACTACCCTTTATTTACTTTGAAACTCCTGAAAAAGAGCAATATAAACCAAATATAAAGCGAATATTGAAATACGGTAAACAAGAGTTATCAACACGTGTCGATATTCCTTTTTATACGAAGGCCGGGTATCAACAGTACCCGGCAGAAACTTTAAAAAAGAATCCGAACAAACAGTATTTGGGATATGGATATTATCATAATCTGCGATATAGTTTTCATTATCGGGATCAGATTTATGCAGGAATTACTGCTGAAAAGGATGCAGGAGAACCTTTCTTTACCGGACAAAATAAAAAAGGTTATGATTTTTATTCACTATACTTGTTAATTCGTAATATAGGTCATATCAAGACTTTAGCTCTTGGTAATTACCGTGTTAGCTATGGTTATGGACTAGTTATCAACACTGATTTCGGGATGGGAAAAACAGCTACACTCTCTACTTTGGGAAATAAGAGCCGGGGCATACGCAAGCATTCTTCTACCGATGAATATAACTATTTTCAAGGAATGGCAGTCAGCTATAAGTTGGCGAAAAGATGGACATTGGATGGTTTCTATTCTTATCGGAAGATGGATGGTATTGTTGATAACCAGTTTATAAGGTCGTTGAAAAAAGATGGATATCATCGGTTGTATCGTGAGTTTGAGAAGAAAAATACATTAACTAATCAGTTGGTTGGCAGTAATTTAAATTATAATGGAAAGTACTGTGAGTTAGGATTAACAGCTGTTTATAATGTTTTCAACAAGCCGTTGAATCCTGAGAAGAAGTACTATAATATTTATTATCCCCGTGGAAAGGACTTTTATAATGTGGGAGGAGATTATAAATTCTTTTGGAAACGCTTCTCTTTATTGGGTGAAACGGCTATAGACAAATGTGGTACTTGGGCAACCATGAATATGTTACGTTATTCACCGAAAGGAGGAACACAGTTAATAGTTATGAACAGGTATTATGATGCCAAATATCAATCGGTTTATGCTCGTTCTATAGGAGAGGGAAGTACGGTACAAAATGAGAGTGGATTTTATATAGGATTGGAAACCAGTATTTTAAAGTATATCAAAATGACCTGTTATGGTGATTTTTTCTATTTCCCTTGGAAGAAATATTTAGTAAGCAAAGCAGGAACCAAAGGATTGGATGGATTACTCCAATTAAGTTATTCACCTACTTATGAACTGGAAATGTTTATAAGATATCGTTATAAAAAGAAGGAAAAGGACTTCACTGCTGCGGATAAAACCAAGCAAACTATTCCATCTATTCAGCAGAAATGCCGATACCAATTGAATTATAGCGTGAAAGATAAACTGACATTGAAAACCATAGCGGATTATGTACGCATCAACTTTCGTGGGCAATCTGCTTCCAATGGTTTTCTGGTTTCTCAAAGTGCTGCTTATACATTTCATTTGCTTCCTCTTCAGCTTGATTTGAGTGCCGCATGGTTTAATACGGATGACTATAATTCCCGTCTTACTATCTATGAAAAGAGTGTGCTCTATGCTTTTTCCATGCCTTCATTCTATTATAAAGGTATGCGTGTGGCAGTGAACGCCCGTTATGAATTGAATAAACACATTATCTTGCAGGCCAAGTACGGAACTACCCATTATTTCAATCGGGATAAGATAAGTTCCGCTTTGGAGGAAATTGACGGCAGTACAAAGAGTGACCTTTATTTGCAGTTGAGACTGAAATTTTGAAAAACATTCTGTATTTTTGTACTGTTATCAACTGAAAAAAGAACTATGTCAACAGTCATTTATCCTTCTCCCATCTTCGGTCCGGTACATAGTCGTCGTTTGGGAGTGTCTTTAGGAATCAATCTTCTTCCTGAAGATGGTAAATTTTGTACCTTCGATTGCATTTATTGCGAATGTGGTTTTAATGAAGATCATCGTCCCCAAAAGAAACTGCCTACTCGCGAGCAGGTTCGTGAGGCTTTGGAAGCCCGTTTGATTGATATGCAGCAAAATGGTCCTAAACCGGATGTGCTGACTTTTGCCGGTAATGGCGAACCGACGGCTCATCCTCACTTTGCAGGAATTATAGAGGATACTTTGGCATTGCGTGATATATATTTTCCTCAGGCAAAAGTGAGTGTATTGAGTAATTCTACTTTTATTCACAAACCGGAGGTATTTGATGCATTGAATAAGATAGATAATAATATATTGAAGCTGGATACTATTGATACGGATTATATTCGATTGACAGACCGCCCGACCGGGCACTATGATGTGCGGAAAATTATAAAAGGGATGAAAGCTTTCAAAGGTAATCTGATTATTCAGACCATGTTCATGAAAGGTAAATATCAAGGGCAGGATGTGGATAATACTTCAGATCGGTATGTGCTGCCCTGGCTGGAAACGGTGAAAGAGATTGCTCCCCGTCAGGTGATGATTTACACCATCGACCGTGAAACGCCCGATCATGATTTGGAAAAGGCTACTCATGAGGAATTGGACAGAATAGGAAAATTGATAAAGGATTCCGGCATTCCGGTATCGGTCTCGTATTGAGAAAAAAGTAAGTTGACTTCAAAGGGCAAGTAAGTTGACTTACTTTGCCGATGAAGTGAACTTACTTTGCTCATGAACATATCTTACTTTTTCAGGTCACTATTAAAACATATAATTTATTCCTGGATATTTTTCAAAGACTGGAGATACGTTGTTTCACATACTTGCAATTGAATGGATTTGAATAATAATGGAATATACTTCTATCCCTGATTATAATGATGGAAGCTTTAATCTTTATCAGAACGAACTGATGAACTTTTTCATCTTTCTGACCAAGGTACATCCAGCTTTTATTCTTGACAAGTCATTGAAAGCCTAATGCCGTCAGTTTGTCCTGTCCGCTTGCGATGAGCTTTGTGATATGAATAAATAACATCACTTTAGCCGATTTCCATCTGAGAATTAATGAATTGTTAGTTCTTTTGCAGGATGCCCATACTTTTGTGAATATAGAACCGTTGTCGCTATATCCATTTTCTGTCCGCTATTTTAACGGGAATTTTTATTTATACTCCATTTTTTGGAACACATGATTCAGGATATGAATCAAAGGGGAGTTTCTTTGCTGGTTGTTGATATGCGGTATAATGGGGGAGGTAACAGCCTTTTAGGAAATATGCTGTTGGAGGCATTGAATATTCATTTATCTATTTCCATAAGCTATGGAAATACAACAAACACGAAGAAAGCACTTGGCTATATGGCAGGAAGGGCTTAGGGATGCGGATAAGGTCTTTTAATGATAAATCTGATTTCAAGATTTTAAAACACCAGTGAGGAGTATGGGGGCATTTTACACTTATTTACTGAAAAAAGGATATTGGCTTTCTATTCCTGTCCTTCATTAGCAGAATAGAATCAAAAAGGAGAGCATTTATTTTAGTCCATAATGCTCTCCTTTCTTATTTTATTTTTCTATAATAGCCTTTGCTTTCTCCAAAGCCACATTGATATTAGGACAGATATTTTCTTTTCCCAGCAGTTCATTAAATCCTGATTTTTCAAGAATTTGATGCACTTTTTCATTCACTCCCGAAAGCACAATCTGAATATTTTCTTTCTTAGACATTTCGCATAGATTAGTCAGGTTGTGAATACCGGTAGAATCAATGAATGGTACTTTACGCATACGTACGATCCGTACTTTGGGACGGTCGCCCAGTTCGGACATGATTTCCTCAAACTTGGTAGCGATACCAAAGAAGTAGGGACCGTTGATTTCATATACTTCCACACCTTTGGGAACCATGAGATGTTCTTCGTGCACTTCCAGATCGGATTCATTATTGGGGTCGATTTCATTTTTGATAACCGATATTTCTGTTGTTTCCATGACACGTTTCATGAACAATACACAGGCAATGAGCAAACCTACTTCAATAGCTACGGTCAAATCGAAGATAACAGTCAAGAAGAAAGTGATCAACAGTACGGTGACGTCTGATTTCGGATTCTTCAGCAACGCTTTGAAAGTACGCCAGCCGCTCATGTTATAGGAAACAATCACCAATACACCTGCCAGACAGGCCATCGGGATATATTGTGCCAGAGGCATCAGGAACAAGAGAATCAGCAACAGAATGACTGCATGAATGATACCTGCAACAGGTGATTTTCCACCGTTGTTGATATTGGTCATGGTACGTGCGATGGCTCCTGTAGCAGGAATACCGCCAAACAGCGGAGCGATAATATTGGCTGCGCCCTGGGCTATCAGTTCCGTGTTTGAATCGTGGCGGTCACCAATGACACCATCGGCTACGGCAGCAGACAACAGAGATTCTATGGCTCCCAGTACAGCAATGGTGATGGCAACCGGAAATAAATTCTTGATAGCTTCCCAATTTAATTCGGGTACTACTGCATCCGGCAGCTGTGACTGAATGGTAAAACGGTCGCCAATGGTGTCGATACAAGTGATTCCGCCATATGTTTTCATCAGGTACACGGCAATGGTTACTACAATGATGGCAATCAGTGAACCTGGAATCTTTTTTGAGAACCGGGGAGTCAGTGCGATAATCAGGACGCTGACTATGCTGACAATGGCGTTCCACCAATTAACAGTATCAAAATGACGGAAATACATCATCCATTTACCTATGAAGTCTCCCGGTACTTTTTCTCCTCCGAAGTTCAGTCCGAAGATATCGGCAATCTGTGTCGTAAAGATGGTAACGGCAATACCACTGGTAAATCCTACAATAATGGGATAAGGAATGAATTTGATAACAGCTCCCAGCTTGAATACACCTAATAAAATAAGGAGTACTCCTGCCATAAGAGTTGCTACTGTTAATCCACTGATGCCGTATTCTTGGATGATTCCATAGATAATTACGATAAATGCTCCGGTAGGTCCGCCTATCTGTACTTTGCTTCCTCCTAATAAAGAGATGATAAATCCTGCTACAATAGCAGTGATGATGCCTTTTTCTGGAGAAACTCCCGAAGCGATACCAAATGCGATAGCCAGTGGAAGTGCAACAATACCTACGATAATTCCGGCCATGAGGTCGGTCATGAAGCTCTCTTTTGAATAATTCTGTAGGGTAGTGAAGAGCTTCGGTTTGAATTCAAATGCTTTCATTTGTCAACTACTTTATGCTATGATTTTAAACGAGTTGCAAAAGTAGATAAAATTAATGTATAAATTAAGGTATTATTCTATTTAAATTCGTATTTTTGTTATTCATAGGGTGTTTTGTTGATAGTAATGGTGCGTTGGGCGGTAGAATCATTTGTGATACTGGTTACATCTCCTCTCGTAGTGAAGTAAACGTAATTTCCTTTATCGTAAAAACGATATACCTTGCAACCGTCATGTTCAAACAGATAGCTGACAGTATAAGTGGAGTTGTTTTCAGACTCTCCGATTTTTAACGGTATGGACGCACATGAATTAAATCCTATTATAGTAAGGAGGGGAAAAGTGAATAATTTGATGATGTTTTTCATAATGGAAAATGTTAATGTTGTTGTGAACACAAATATAGGTGTTCTTGTTTATTTTATATAAAGTGAACGTTTAATTAAATATAAAAACGTAATTGTAATGAATACAATTTTGAAATAATATATATATCTTTGTGTCATCAACAGATGATCAAATAATACTAACTAATAAAACTAACAATTATGGCTAAAAGCGTAAAAGGTACACAGACAGAGAAAAACTTGCTGACTTCATTTGCAGGTGAATCACAGGCTAGAATGCGTTATACTTACTTTGCAAGTACAGCAAAGAAGGAAGGTTATGAACAAATAGCAGCTATTTTTACAGAAACAGCTGATCAGGAAAAAGAACATGCAAAACGTATGTTTAAATGGTTGGAAGGCGGTATGGTAGAAATTACTGCCAGCTATCCTGCAGGTATCATTGGTACCACTATGGAAAATTTGAAAGCTGCCGCTGCCGGTGAAAATGAAGAATGGACTACTGATTACCCTCACTTTGCTGATGTGGCCGATCAGGAAGGTTTTCCTGCTATCGCCACTATGTATCGCAGAATCGCTGAAGCTGAAAAGGGGCATGAGGAAAGATATCTGGCTTTATTGAAGAATGTGGAAGAAGGCACAGTATTCAAGAAAGCGGAAGAAACTGTATGGCAGTGCCGTAACTGCGGTTACATTTATGTAGGTACGGAAGCTCCTGAAGTATGTCCTGCATGTCTGCATCCGCAAGCTTATTTCGAAGTGAAGAAGAATAATTATTGATTGAAATAAAACCACTCGTTCATCATGGATCCGGTTTCTCTGAAAAGGGGAAACCGGATTTTTTATTTTTAGGAAATGATTTTTGATTGGTTTTTATTCTTCTCTTTTCCCGTTTACAAATTCCCCCGGTTTCATGCCGAACTGTTTTTGGAAACATTTGGAGAAATAAGACGGATTATTGAATCCTACCATATAACAGATTTCATTGATGCGATATTTGTTTTCTGCCAGCAAGATCGCTGCTTTTTTCAAACGTACCACTTGAATCAGTTCATTAGGGGTGATATTGGCCAATGTCTTTATTTTGGCAAACAGGCCCGAACGGCTGATACACAATTTTTCGGTCAGGAAATCTACGGATAATTCCGGATTGGAGAAATTCTCTTCTATGATTTCATTCATACGGGTAAGGAACTTGTCGTCCATAGAATTATTGGCAATGCTGTTCAGCGGAACCAACGGCATCTTCGAGAATTTCTGACGCAGCAGATTACGCAAGTCTACCAGATTCTTGATACATGCTTCCAAGTATTGCATGGAGAAAGGTTTCTCTATGTAGGCATCTGCACCACAATCCATACCTTCTATCTTGGAGTTGGTATCTGTCTTGGCCGTTAGCAGGATGAAGGGTATATGACTGGTAGCCTGGTTAGTCCTTATTGCTTTGCAGAATTCCACTCCGTCCATGCGTGGCATCATCCAGTCGCTTACAATGAGTGTCACTTCGTTTTCTTTCAGTTTATTCAGTGCTTCTATACCGTCTTCTGCGGTAAGTATGCTGTATTTATCAGCCAGACTACTCGAAAGGAAATTCAACATTTCCTCATTATCATCCACAATCAGCATGGTTGGTTTATGTTTGATAGGAGAACCGGAGAGGTCCTCTTGCAAGATTCCTTCGGGAATGGCTGGGTTGTTCAATAGTGATGTGCCCGTATCCTGTGGCAGGACTTGTGCTTGTTCTATAGGCAACGTTACGATAAAAGATGATCCTTTGTTAACCTCGGATTCCACTTCAATACAGCCATTGTGTGATTCTACGATACTTTTGACAATGCTGAGGCCGATACCTGTTCCCGGCTTGTTATCCATAGCCTGATAGAACGGATGGAATATCTTCTTTTGTTCTTCTTTGCTGATCCCTATGCCGTTATCTGTCACTCGGATTATAAAAGTATGTTGTTCCGGCTGTACGATACAGGTAAGAGTAACTTCATCTTTTGTGTATTTACTGGCATTGGTCAACAGATTGCTGACTAGTTTGGTTACCGCCTCACTGTCTACTATAGCCGTGAAATCTGCTTCAGGATATTTTACAGTAAGCCGTGCTCCATGTTGGGCGATGAAAGGTTCGAAACGTTCACAAACCGCTTTGAGCAGTTGGTGGATATTTTGGGAAGCAAACTTCATTTTCATTCCTTCCTGTTCCACTTTCCGGAAATCCAGCAATTGGTTTACCAGGAACAGCAGACGCTGGCTGTTACGGTCAATAATATTCAGATCGTCGCGTACTGTAGACGGCAGGGACACGGGAGATTTCATTATTTTCTCCAAAGGTCCTATGATAAGGGATACCGGTGTGCGTATTTCGTGGGCTATCATGGTGAAGAACTTGATTTTGGCTTCGTGTACTTCTTTTTCCTTGTTGGCGTTCAGTTTGTTTATTTCAGCCGTATGTTTCTTCTCTGTCCGTTTGATGATAAAGTGGATGACGAATCCGAAAGCTATGCAAACCAATACAAAATAGAGCAGTTTGGAAGCGGTGGACCAATAGAAAGGAGGGTGGATGGTGATTTTCAGACTGGTTCCTTTTTCATTCCATATTCCGTCATTATTGGTCGCTTTTACTTTGAAAAGATAGGTTCCTGCGGGCAAATTGGTGTAAGTGGCCTTATTTTGGGAGCCTACATAGTTCCAGTCTTTGTCAAATCCTTCCAGTTTATAGGCGTATTTGTTTTTATTGGGAATGCAATAGCTTAAAGAGGCATAAAGCAAGCTGAATGCATTTTCTTTATAGGATAGCTCCAGTTCTTCCAACTGGTTGAGAGATTTTGGAAGCAGTTTGTTTCCAGTTTGGATTTCCTTATTATCTATTTCCAGTTCTGTAATGATTACTGGAGGAAGCATCACATTTGTCTTAATCTGATGAGGGTAGAAAGCATTGAATCCGTTTACTGAGCCGATATAGATTTTTCCATCCGATGCTTTTAAGGCAGCATTAGGTAGGAATTGTTCACTTTGCAGTCCGTCGCTTTTAGTAAATACTCGGCAACCTTCTCCAGGGGTGTAGCGCACTAGCCCTTTGGTGGTGGTGAGCCACAATGTGCGTTGGTCTTCGATGATGCTGCATATATTGTGACTGGGAATTTCAAGAGGTAAAGTTTCGAATGCATCTTCTTCCGCATTGTATTTGCAGAGCCCGTTCATGGTTCCCACCCACATCTCTCCGTTTGTGTCAATCAGTACGCAGTTCACTTGGTTGTTTGCCAGTGAGTTCGGATTTTTATGGTCATGTATATAGTTCTTCCATATCTGTTTTTCTGGATGGTATTTAAATAATCCCTTGCCTTGGGTGGAGAACCAGAGATTTCCTTTGGTATCCTGGTCAATGTCAATGGTCAGTGCGTCCAAGTCTTTAATTCGGGTGAAATTATCTTTTTCCCGGTTATATAGATTTACTCCGGACATGGAGGTGATCCATATTCTCTCTTTTCTGTCTTTGAATATGGCATAAGAACTGGTTCCGTCCAGTGAGGCGGGATTATCCTGATAGGCAGAATATGTTTTAAAAGTTCCCGTTTGCAGATTTAATACGTTTACCCCTCCAGTATAAGTACCGATCCATAAATTATCATCGTCCATACAAAGTGCATGTACATTGTGATAGGACAGACTGTTTTTTCCCTCTAAGGGCAAATAATGGGAAAATTTTCTATTTTTGGGAGAAAAGCGGTTTAACCCTCCGTCATCCGAAGCGATCCACACATCTCCGTTAGAGTCTTCGCAGAACCGTCCGATGACTGTTCCGTTAACAGAATTGGAGAAACGTGAGTGGACAAAACTTTCGAATTGTCCAGTATTGGGTGAAATATAATTTACTCCTCCATAGTAAGTTCCGATCCATATTCCACCTTCATGATCTTTTATAATAGGATAAACAAAACGGTTGGACAATGAATGTGGGTTTGTTTCATCTTCTGTAAACAATTGATATTCCTCTGTAATGGTATTGAATAACAGAAGCCCGTCATCCGAGCCTATGAGTAGCTGGTGAGGGGCATATTCCATGATAGAATGAATATGGGTGGCACCTTTTCCGTCTGTGGGATGCAGATAAGTAGTGGCCTTTCCGCTGTATTTATCGATTTTTTGCAAACCACACTCCCAGGTTCCTAACCACAGTGTATGTTCCGAGTCTTCCAACATGACCAATGCGTTTGAGTCATGCTTTCCGCTTTCATAGGAGAGCGGAAAAGTCTCGAATTTATTTTCTGCTTTATTCAGTTTGAAAAGACCTGAGTTTCCCCAATTGGTAATGGCCCATATTTGGTTTTCACTATCCACCAGTACACTTGCCATTAAACCATTTGCGTTTTTAAATTCGTATTGCTCCAAGTGGTTGGTGATAGTGTTGTATTTGAATATTCCTTGTCCTACCGTAGTGAACCATAGGTTTTTGTCTTTATCTTCGACAATATGGTTCGTATTTGTTTCAATATGGATATTTTTGGAGGTGGCCAGTACAAAAGGCATTATATCTTCTGTTTCGTAATCATAGATATATATGCCTTCGTCTGTACCTATCCATATTTTGTTGAGGGTGCTGTATAAAGATGAAATAGCTTCATTAGCTCCCCTATCTTTCAGTCTATAGAGTTTTACAGTAGTGCCGTCATAGCGGTTCAGTCCTTCATCCGTTCCTATCCATAGAAAACCGTATTTATCTTGCATTAAAGCACGTACCGAATTGGATGATAGTCCGTCTTCTACAGAAAAATGACGGAAACAGAGGTCATTGGACGCTGCAAACAGAATCATCGGCATCAGTAAGTTCAATAGCAATAGGACTAGTCTTTTCATAGTATTTTCTTCTTATTTTCTAAATCTTATGCAAGATTACTATTTTTCTGAGAAAGAAAAGAGAAAATTCGAAGAAAAAGTGAGGATTCCAGATGAATCTTTCAATAGACCTTTTCAGACATTCTCTAAAAGCTAGCTTATCATAATCCTGCTGCAGATTTTAAGCGGCTGATAGCTGTTTCTATCATATCATGTGTGCCACTGCCGTCTGCTACGTATTTTATGACCATTTCAGTGAATGCAACAGCGTCTTTTAATGTCGGATCTGTAGAATCGTCTATGGTGCCTACGCGCCTTAATAGAGCAGATAAAGGTCTTAAATCTTCCATTTCGGGTAAGTTACCCGGTCTCATTGTATTGATGACGGTATTCAAACTAGCTACTATGGCATTGACTTCTCCTTGGGAGTAGTTTTTATCCTTATTAAAATATACATTTTGGGCATGTTCCAATGTACGTTTCAAACGGGTAAACCCGAAATGAGCCCAAGGAGCAAATTCAGGAACCTTGACTGCGAGAGCATTCCATTTTTCTTGGTTTGTTTGGCGTTCCATAGCTATATTAAGTAACTCCTTTAATTCTGTTTTATCTACATTATTTGCCAGTACCAAAGAAGCGGTGGCATCTTGTAGTGATAAAGTTTGTTTATCAATAACGATTTGTAAATCAATGTTATCCATTACTTCATGGGCGCTTTCAAGAGTAGCTTGCAATGTTTTAAAACTATCAGTAGTATAAAGGTCCGGATTACATTTTTTAGCTATATGGATACTGGCTTCAAGATTGCTCTTATCTAATCGGGAGGCGACTAATGATTCTATGGCCTTGTCAATATTGTCTACACAAGTAGAAATGGTAGTTTCTGTCAGAGGAGATATTTTCATTAGTTTCTCTCCCTCTTGTATAGCGGTTGTTAGTTTGGCGAAACTTGCTTTTGTGTAATGGCTTTTACTAAATGCCGTAGTTTCTCGTAATTTTGCCGACAGAGCCATTTTCAGTTCTACAGTAGGATCTTTAATATGATTGATGCGGAAGTAATGAGTTGTATGGTCATGGCGATAATAATCTGGTTGGAAAGTTCGTCCACCTTGCATTAGTGTATATAAATTTCCTGTAGTACCGGTTTGCAGACCGTTAGGTTCAACAACGGTAATACTGGCAAGACGTGAGTCTATATTGAGTGTTGCTTCCGTCCAATTAGTGATATCGGTAGCTGTCATGGCAAACGGTCCATACATTAATGTACCTACCCAAGCCGTTTCAAGTTGGTGTCCGTCTTTACTTGCTATTTCGGTTGGTAGCTTGTCGGGACCATAGTCTATATGTTTAGTGAATGGCATTGTAATTTCTACTATATCATTTTCTTTCCATTGCCGGGTAGGTATTACCGCGTATGAACAAGGTTGATAATGAGTGGCAATAGAGATTCCATTTAGTTTTACATCAAAGCCGTCGGTGGCCCAATAAGGTACTCGAAGTTTCATGGCAAATCGGGCTTCTCCGGCAGTAACTTTAATTGTGGAGCTTTTTGCTGGCCACAAACATTCCTGTTGTAAAGTGATATTTTTCTCTTCCCAATGGAGTGTGGTAGGCATATAAAGGGCTACCCACAATGTATTGTCTGAAACAAAGTAGGTTGCTTCCTGATATTTTACATGATTTTCAGATCCCGTACCTCCGCAGCAGGTAGATTGCGGAGTTTCGTTGCCCCATGGTTTCGATGCATTTAGTCCTACGGCATATTGATAAGTAGTCTGATAGTGTTCAGGGTGTAATGAGCCGATTATTTGGTTGTAAAGTGTCCGTTCGTAATAATCCATGTAACGGGCATCGTCCGGATTAAAACAGTTGAGGTCTTTTGTTAATTTTAGCAAGTTATATGCACAACAAGTTTCATTGATATGTGGATTTGAGTGACTCTCTCCTTCAGATACGCCATTCATGGCCATACTTACTATTTGGGTATAGGGCTGTCTGAACATTTCGCCATTACCCACACCGCCGGTAGAATAACGATAACGTCCTTGTATTAAATTCCAGAAATTATGGGATACATGATAATAAAATGTATCATTGTTACTTAAATAACTTCTCAGTGCACCGATGATCATAGGGATATGCTGATTGGCGTGTCTGTTACGTATATCATCAATATTCTTTGAAAGCGGTTCGTAAAAGGCCGGACTATCAAAACAATTGGATGCTTCTATCAGACGCGCCTTCTCTTCAGGGGCGCTGACCATTTCTGAAAGACGTGCTAAAGATTCTCCCATACCTCCCACTTCACCTGCAATGTACATGTTCCACATTTCATAACGATTGCCGGGATGTGTCCTGTGTTCTTCTTGTGTTCCGTCTTTTTTTACATAAGTGCGGTAGTGCATTCTATTCCATACCCACAGACCCATATCTTTGGCTATGAGCAATGCTTTGTCGGCAATGCTTTTATCATCCATATAAGTTGCAATATCTATCAGACCCGCTAACTGTTTGTGAATGGAGTAATAGGGAGCCCATACCCAGTCCGAATTGTTATATGCACGATACATCTCTATCAGTGCGGGATGGTGCGGGGGGATCGCATTTAGATAACCATAGCCATAAGTAGCCCATTTTGTTTTATGTTCATCAAAAGCTTCCCATGTACCTTTCATCTTTTTCAATTCTTCTTCAGGGGCAAAATCACGGGCTTCGAGATACCTTCCTAATTCTTCGCTCCATACGAATGTACGCTCCTGACATTCGCGCAGTTCATTCACCATTCGGGTGATGTTACGGCGTAAAATTTCTTTATGCGAAGGATTTGTTGCAGCGGCATAGGCAAGGGCCAGTGCGGACATATAGTGTCCGGAACCATGTCCTTTTAATTTAGTTTCAGGTGAGTCCCATCCGTCAGACCGGGTATATCCTTCGGTACTCAGGCCATAAGTGTCGCGATAATTATATAGCTGTTGGCTTACATCCCAACTGATAATCTCTTTAATGGCAAGATCACGATTGGAGGTCAGGCGATTGTTGCCGTTAATCTTTACATTGTTTAAGGGGATAGTATGGGCTATTAGCTTGGGGGAAATTGTATTTTTAGTGTCTACCACCTCTATTTTAGCAGTGATAGGATATCCGTTTTCTGTAGTATCGTCTCCTATAATGAATCCGTTTATTGTGTATTGGCTTCCAATGGGATAAACTTTATCGTCAGCCTCTGATTGTTCTGTGGATAAAGCGGAATTGGACCATTTAGTTTGACGGTATTCACCTTGTCCGTCTGAATAAGTCACCCATACTTGATAAGGTAATTGAGGAACAGTTCCCACAGGACAATAGATCACGATGGGTTGTACAGAAGTTATGCTTCGTACTTCGATAACATTTGTCTGTAAGATGGATGTTGCTGTTTTATTAGGATTTAGTGTATACGCCTCAATGGGTATTGTTGTCAATAGGGATAATCCTGTAAAGAGAGTAAAAGATAAATATCTGTTCATTTCCATGAGCATATTTTAAGTAATGATTTTATAAGAGATGGGAATATAAAGCCCGGTTCTAATAACTTAAACCGGGCTGGAAAATAAATATTTGTTTAAATAATTAGCAACTATTGAGAAGAAAGAAGGTTGCTTTCTATCACATTATTTCTTATTTACCGGCATAGCCTGGATTTTGCTGTAAATTAGGGTTTGTATTAAGATGATCTAAATGAATCGGGAACAGGATAGAGTTGCCATTCAAGTCATTGGCAGTCGGAGTATGATTAAACCAACTTTTCTTCTGATAGGTTCCGAAGCGAATCATATCCGTACGTCGACGGGCCTCGGCTGCAAATTCCCATCCCCATTCATCATAAAGTCCGCCTAATTCTACGACTTCTGTATTACCCGCATCATCAATCTGACCTTTTTCGTCAAGCGTACCATAGTTAATATGTGTATCGCCTTTTAACCAAGCTGCATCAACCGTTGCTTTTTCCGGATGAGCCGATTCACGGAATGCACGCTCACGGATCTGTGATACGATATGGGCTGCTTCGGTTTCGTTTTGTCCTAAGCGGAGCAGACATTCTGCTTTCATCAGCAATACTTCAGTATAACGGAAATAAGGGAAGTCGTTGCTTAGAAGGCTTTTAGCTCCTACCTTAATTTCGTATTTTCCTACCCGATAACCGTCATCTGTGTCTGTTTTGTAAATACTGGGTAGCTTATTGGGGAAAGTGGTGATCAGTACTCCGTCCGGGCTGTACTGGTCACCTTGCAGCCATGTATATTTTAACCGCATATCATCAGGATCATAGCTGTTAATGAACTGAGGGTTTGCTGCTGAACCTCCCCATGGGGTGGTTTGCATATTGAAGACCTTACGACTGTTTGAAGATAGAAATTTCATGTGGGCTCCAAAAACAGGACCATTGTTGTCCCCTTCATTATAAACTTCATCATAAGGAATGGCAAAGATCGTTTCCACACATCCGGAGTTTTCTGTTTTGAAGATATCTGTGTAGTTTGTTTCTAAACTAAACAAACCGCTGTTAATGATATCGTTACATTGTTCCAGACATTCGTTCCACATTGGAGTTCCTGTATAGACCCCAGCATTCAGATACATACGTGCCATCAAGCATTTGGCCCCCCATTGAGTGAGTCTGCCATAAGTGGATTTATTGACTTCAGTAGGCAAATTGGGCATTACTTCTTTCAGTTCATTGATAATGAAGTCAAAAACTTGTTTACGAGTAGATTGAACCGGAACCTCTTCACTGAAACTGGTTTGTATAGGAATATTTCCATGTGTATCGCAAAGAATGGAGTACCAAAGTGCACGTACTCCTTTTACCTCAGCTACGACTTTAGGTTTACTTTCTTCTGTAAAAAAACCTTCATCGGCACGTTTTAATATTTTATTGGCATTGGCGATGCCTTTATAGCAATAGTCCCAAATACTTTGGGGCTGTCCTTGCTGGTTGTCCCAAGTGTGTTTGTGCATTTGCTTGTAAGTACCTCCGTCATCCCAGCCGTTCGGGCGGGTAGGTGTGACAATTACATCGCCCGATTCTTCCTGTAGGTCAAACAAGCCATACCAGTCCATCACAAAGCGTAATTGTGAATAGGTGGTAGCCAACAAGGCTATCTCATCGGCTTCGGTTGGTACATAGTCTTCTTCAATGATTTCAGAATAAGGCTCCTCATCCAAATTAAAGCAACTGCTTATACTGAGCATGGCAGATGCACAGAGTGCATAAACACCATATTTAAATAGTTTCATAACTGTTCTTTTTTGTTTAATTAGATTTAGAATGTAAGATTAACTCCAAAAGTATAAGTGCGATTGGTAGGATACTTGTCGCGATTGTCAGTACCGGCATCCAATAATCCATAGGTGTTGCTGCTCAATGGTACTTCCGGATCCATACCCTTGTAACCGGTAATGGTAGCTAGATTCAATACTGAAGCATAGATACGTAGGTTTTTGATGATATGCTGTTTGGATAGTTTGAAGGTATACCCCAAAGTCACATTGTCAATTTTCCAGTAATCACCGTCCTCTACGTAATAGCTGACATAGCGTTGGTCATCTTTCAATTGGGTTTTGCCATATACTTTGTCAAAAGCAGAATTCAGGCGGTTGTACTGGATTTCAGGTTTTGCATTTTCATAATACATACGTTGGTAATTCAAAATCTGGAAGCCGAAAGCACCACGCATATTTATACTTAAATCGAAATTAAAGAAATTGAAGGTATTGTTCCAGTTCAGATAATGTTTAGGAATACCATTACCTAATACTTGCCAGTCAGTGGCATCGGTTTCCTCGGCTAAAACATGTTCACCTTTTTTGTTTTCTACCAACCATAGTCCGTCATCTGTAATATCAACCGATTTCAAACCATAGAAAGTACCTATAGGCTTGCCTACTTGGACGATATGGGTAGTGGTTTGAATGGGTTCTCCGGTATACCCTGTATAAAAATAATCTTGGTCCATCGAGAATTTCTCGCTGGATAGTGCAACGACCTTGTTTGAATTAGTAGAATAGGACACATTGGTATTCCAAGTGAATTTTTCTGTCTGGATAGGCGTAGCACGAATTAGAATTTCAAGTCCTTTATTTTCCATTTCCGATGCATTGGCTAGCATGGTTGGATACATATAAGGCGGAACAGGAACCTCGTAGTCCCAAAGAGCATCTTTTGTTCTACGTATATAGTAGTCAACGGTTCCACCCAATCGTCCTCCTAGGACATCCCAATCCAGACCTACATTGAATTCGTGTTTCTTTTCCCAACGCAGGTCAGCGTTGTTGTTACGGATTGTTTCCAATGCTTTGACCCATGTTCCATTGTACAGGAAAGCGCCATTATAATTCAAACTTGAGAGTGATGTGTACGGGTCGGCTACATTGATTCCGGTCACACCGTATCCCACGCGAAGTTTCAGGTTATCCATCCAATTCACATTTTTCATAAAATTCTCTCTGTTAATTCTCCATCCTAAAGAGATGCCGGGGAAATTACCCCACTTATGATCTTTACCGAACTTGGAAGAGCCTTCATGACGCAAAGAAGCCATCAATAAGTAGCGGTCATTGAAATTGTAACTGACACGGGTGAATAATCCGATTAATTTATCAGAATTTTTATAACTGGTCATGGAAGCTTCACCACGTTTCAAGGCCATACCTGCTTCCATTTTGTTGTAAGAATAAGCATCGGTAGGAAAATCGTAGTTGGACATGGACAGGTTAGAGTTGGTGTTGTCTTCATAGTTATAACCTATCAATACACTGACATTGTGCTTGCCGAATGCTTTCTGAAAGTTGGCCGTCAATTCTATCAGATTATTATCAAAATCAGAATCATAACGATATGCATAGCCGTTACGGCCACTCTTGGTTGTAGATACATGTTTCTTGGTTTGGTAATATCCATCGGTAGAAGTCGTACTCCGGCGGGCATACATGGCTTTCAAGGTCAAAGATTCAATAGGGCGGAAAGTCAGGCTACCATTGAAACGGATGTTTTTACGTTTCATTTCACCAATTGTTTCGCGGATATAACTTACAGGATTATCATAAAAATACAAGTCGCGCTCAAACCAGTCACCGTTCTCATCTTTTACAGGTTCTGTAGGATTGTGAATCAAAGCCTGTCGATAAGCGTATGTATTCCAACTGCGAGGCATGGTATGTTGGCTGACGAATGTACTGACATTGGCTGTCAATTTATTGTCATACATAGAGTGAGTGATGTCCATACGACCGTTTATAGCTTCAAAGTCAGTCTTTATAAAAGTACCTTGCCGGTTGGTATAGTTGATGGAGGCTGTATAATTGGTATTTTTACTACCACCTCTTAAGGATAAGTTGTGTGAATGAGAAACAGCTGTGCGGGTCAGTTCACCCAGCCAATCGGTATTGGCTCCGAAATCTTTCAAGTTAGCTCCGTTGAAAGTATATCCTTCATTCCATTTCTGACGAAGGTCATCAGCATCCATGAAATCAGGTCTGTTTAAAATGTTTGATACAGAAACATATCCATTATAATCAATGGTGGGAGCCATTTCTTTACGACTTTGTTTGGTTGTAATAATAATTACGCCATTTGTACCACGTGTACCATAAATGGCAGTAGCCGAACCGTCTTTTAATACATCGATGGACTCAACATCTTCAGGGGCTACTGTATTCAGACTTCCTGGCACTCCGTCAACTAATACTAATGGTGAAGTTCCACCTTTTAAAGATGAAATACCACGTAGCATAATTTGTGTGTTGCCGGTAGGATCTCCTGAAGGTAAAGAAATATTCAGCCCTGCTACCTTACCTTGTATCAGCTGGCCTGCATCGGTTACCGCCCCCTTCACAAAACTTTCTGATTTTACACTTGAAATAGCACTGGTCACATCACCCTTTCGCTGCGTACCATAACCGATCACAACCACTTCATCCATCAGTTCGGAATCGTCTTGCATGGTAATATCTTTCTTACCACCATTTCCGACTGGAATTTCCTGAGTCTGATAACCGATATAAGAAACAACCAATATGGATTTGGCATTTTTTACCTTCAGCGTATATTTACCGTCAAAATCGGTAATGGTACCGTTGGTCGTTCCTTTTTCCATGATATTGGCACCAATGATAGGCTCCCCTTTCCTGTCTTTCACCACACCGCTTACGGTTACAGTTTGCTGTTGTACCATTTCGGTTCTCATAGATTCTGTTGTTTCCGGTGTTGCCCATACACTACTGACTCCTGCACCCGCAGTAAGGAAAAGACAGGTGGTAGCCTTCAGCAAAGCCCTGCTGAACAAGGCCCGGTTCTCATGTGTTTTCATCATACAGTTTTATTTAAAAGGTTTATATGTTCATTCAGTTCACTTTCCATTCAATCACCCCTCCCGAAGCTCCTTTCTGCAATTGTGCTGCAATTTTAAGCCCCTTTGTTTTGACAGGTTTGAAATCCAAACTATTATAGCAATCTTTTTTTACAGTATATTCAGTCAACGCCTCTACCTCTTTCCAACTTTCGCCTTCTTTATAATATAGTTTCCAGCTTTCCGGCACACGGAAATCCCCGTCATAATGGTCAAAATCCAACCAATACACTTGTACGTTCGATACGGTATAAGGCTGGTCGAATTCATAAGCCAGTGTTTCGACAGTACCGTTCTTCAGCCACCAATAGTGGTAAGGTTTCGAGATATCCGATGAGCGTTTAGGTTCCCATTGGTCATTTACCCCCCATGCCCATGTTTCCACCGAAGCCGATTCGGGAGCATCTTTCTGTATAGGAGCCTGTATCATCAGAGTACGTGCTTTGCTGGCAATAGTAGCTTCCGGAGTGGGGCGGGCATACTCGGCCGCTTCGGGAATCCATACAGCCATCTGGTCGGCACCGCGGTTGTTCCATGTAGAATAAGGAATTGCTTTGAAGGGAACATCTTTTACCTTACCATTCCTGTCAATTTCTTTAGCTGTACCGCTCAGCACCATTACGCCATTCAACAAACCGGCATCGTAAGAAGCCTCCATCGGAGTACCGTCGGGGATGAATTTGTTGAATACAGTACTGTCGGCCTGGTCTTGTCCTTCCAGACAGAACATAATAGGACCCCGTTCTATAGCCAGTTTGCCACGGTCATCCTCTACTTGGTCATTTGCTTTCACACGACGTACCTCCATAGGAAGATTGATTTCAACCACATCACCCGCTTTCCAGTTGCGTACAAGGGTGGCATAACCGTCATATTGCTTCGCATTGACTTTGGAACCGTTCACAGAAATGCTGTAAGCCTGAGCCTTGTCTGTAAATGAGTAGAGATCTGTGGGTACGGGAGCGTCTTGCGCCCATCCGGGGATACGCACACGCAAAGCAAACTCCTGTTCTTTTTCGGGAGTGACGGCAATACTTATCTTTCCGTCCCACGGATAGCCTGTAGTTTGTTCCACATTTATTTTATTACTTTCCGTTTCAATATCCGCCTTGCTTTGGATAAAGAGATTGACATACACATCATTGCCTTGAGTGGCATACATATAATAAGGTACTGAAGCCATGAAACGGGTTATGTTGCCCGGACAGCAGGCACATCCGAACCAGTGTTGGCGCTCATGCTGCCCCATGGATTCCAACGGATTGTCATAGAAGAACTTGTCACCGCTGAGTGATACGCCCGAAATGACCCCGTTATACAACGCGCGTTCCAGCACATCCGCATATTTGGCATCTCCCGTAGCGAGAAACATACGATGATTCCAATACACATTGGCTATAGAGGCGCAGGTTTCGCAATAGGCTGTGTGATTATTCAGTTCATAGTTCGGACCGAATCCTTCACCTTGTGGGCGGGAACCGATTCCGCCTGTGATAAAGAGTTTTTTGCCGGCCATATTTTCCCAAATACGGGTTAAGGCATTGAAATAGGCGGTATCATGAGTCAAAGCGGCTACATCTGCCACTCCGGAGTAGAGATATCCGGCACGGACGGCATGACCTACTATCTCGTCTTGTTGCAGGATGGGCTTGTGATCCTGACTATATTCGCTCAGTTTATGTCCGTCTGTTCCTCTGCCGGTTTCTTCTACAAAATACTTAGCCGTCTGCAAATATTTCTCATCACCTGTCACCTTATATAGTTTGACAAGAGCCATCTCGGCGATAGGATGACCGCTGGGACGATGGATCTGCCCTTCGCCGGGTCCGAAGACCTGACATACCAGATCGGCATTTTTGATAGCCACATCCAATAATGTACGTTTTCCGGTGGCGCGATAATGAGCAACGGCGGCTTCGTACAAATGACCGCTGTTATAAAGTTCGTGGCTGTTGATTTTTTCCCAACGGTGCGTGCCCCACCAACCGGATAAACGGGTACATTGATTGGTTACACAAGTAGTAAGATAACCATCCGGTTCCTGTGCGGTAGCTATGATATGGATTACACTGTCCAGATAATGATCCAGTTTCCCGTCATATTTTACGGCCAGCGAGTAGGAAGCTCCTTCTATAATTTTATAGGGATCGGTATCGTCGAAAGAAAAGTCACCGCGATGCTCGCCTTTCATCAGACCACCCGCAATGGCAAAGTTATCGAATCGGCCGTTCTTTTCACATTCTTTGAAAGCGGATGGGATGGAAACGGTGCGGTTGGTTTCAATCCGCGGTGACCAGAAATTATCATCTAAATGAACTTGGGTGAAAGGAACTTCTTTGATAGGAGCATCAGGTTGTGTATAAGGTGTGCTACATGCGCATACACTTATTATAGCAATGCTGCTCCATACTATTTGCAATTTGTTTTTCATACTATATCTGTGTTTTTTATTTCAGTATCAACTATGTCAACAGATGCAAAGTAAGTGAACAAACCATTAAGTAGATAAAAGAAAAATCTATTATACTGCGAAAATCGTCTTAAAGATGATCAATCCATTTTCAACATAATAATATTGATTATCAGTATTTTATACTATTGTTATAGACAATTTTTTCATTCTATTGGACAATCGTTTTATCTTGTAAAGACAAGGATTAAGCAGATTTGTCTGTTTTTTGAGCTTGAATAGTTGGAGATACTTAATTCTTCTTAGAAAACCTCAATAAGATCCGGTGAAACTTTCCTTCTCTGATAATATAAATTAGATTGGCGTTCCTTATTCAATAAAAAACTTAATGATGCAGCTATGATATATGCGTATATTCGGGTTTCAACTGATAAACAGACTGTAGAGAACCAGCGGTTCGAGATAAATCGTTTTGCCAAACAAAGGGATTTCCAAATTGATGTGTGGGTGGAAGAAACGGTTTCAGGAACACGGTCAGCCAAAGACAGAAAGCTTGGCGTACTATTGAAAAGAATAAAGAAAGGGGATACATTGATTGTGTCGGAGATCTCTCGTTTGGGAAGAAGATTGATGGAAGTAATGAGTATACTGAATGCATGTATGTTGAAAAATGTCATCCTGCTCACGGTGAAAGAGAAATATGAGCTGGGAAATAATATACAATCTCAAATATTGGCATTCGCTTTTTCCCTTTCCGCACAAATAGAACGCGACTTGATTTCCCAACGTACCCGTGAGGGACTTGCACGCAGAATCGCCTCCGGACAAAAGTTGGGACGTCCCATGGGAGGACATAACTCGAAATATAAACTTACGGGAAAAGAAGAAAAAATTAAGGCTATGCTGGAGGCGGGAACCAGTAAGGCGGAGATGGCGAGGAAATTGAAAGTGAGCAGGAATACATTGGCAGCTTTCCTTAACAGAAACAGGACAGGGATTCCTTCGAACTGATAAAAGTGATATGTCTGTTATTCGTAATAAGAAGAAACAAAGCCTCTGATAGATTATTCTTACTTAAATTTCGGTTTTAGCATAAGGATATACATAAAGCACAAAAACGCTCTGTCACAGTAAAATGCACATTACTAATCACTTCCGGTGTAAAAGTCTCTCAAATCCCCTTCAATTGGTATGTCGGTGGGGAAACAAATCCGTTTTTGGGAATGCTCGCATTCGGGAATACCAGCGGACAAGATGTAGAGTCAGCCCCTCACTGCCTCCCGGCTACTCGTGGGCATCATAGTTCATATCTGACAGGATACTGTTTGTTTCGGCTATTGAACCTTGTTGCGTATGTAATAAGAACCTGTTTCTATCGTATCTTCACTCCGTTCCGTTTGATATTCCACCTAAGTGAAGCAACTATTCCACCCTAGTGAAAATGGCTGTTCACTAAAGTGAAATCGCCTCTTCACCTAGGCGAAGCAACGAACGCAGCCAGACAAAATATGCCACAGCTATGCTCTCTTGCAAGGAAGCGACCACAGCTATGGCACAGGAATTAAAACAACCTGTATACGTCAAGCCGAATTTGACAGCGGAGAATGGCAAACCGTTTCAAGGGGACTTAGAATCTATTTACACAGTATGTCGTTGATTTACAGTAATATACTGTTCATGATTTGGAATGGTAATGTGCTGATGCAGAAGAAACTGATACGAAAAATCATCGAAAAAATGGCATCTTATCTTTGTAATTACAAATGAACAATTTTGTACTTTCGATGAAAACGTGGATAGAACGGACGAATGAATGCTTCCATTGTAAGAGCAGACACTGCCTCTTATCGATTACAATTCTTCGCAAACAACCATTTCCATGCCTCGGTATACAATAATGATTTTATGTAGCATGGTAGGACCTATCGCTTTCTGCACAGACTCGCTCGAAGCGTAGCGTTCAGCTTGTTCAATGGCTTGTCGCCTTAATTGTTCTATCCGTTCGCTACTGTCTTTTCCTTTGGCATATTTCAGTTCGATGATGTAGGAGTGGCTCATGTCTTTGTAAATATCCAATAACGGATGCAAGAACAGGTTGACGTATCCTTCCTGACTGTCTTTCTCGGACACAGGACGATAGAAAGGATTTTGTGCGGTCATGGCAAGAGTAAAACCATGAACAAAATATTCACCTTTCTGCTTGTCCCGTTGCGAGGCATAACGGTGCAGGCATCCGGCAATGTATTCAAAATAAGGTTTCCATTTGCCATCATAAGCCAGCCCTGAGGCAAGCTTCCTCTTTTCATAACTGTCGAAAGTCAAGTCGTTTTCATGATAAGTATCCAGAATGTAGGCAAAGAGTTGTTCACATACCACCTGGTTAGGGATGGTGAGTTTGGTTTCTCCTTTATGCATTCCGCTGATGGCCAGCATTCCGAAGTAGAAAAGCAATCAGTTCTATCAACTCGTCTACCGAATGATTGAATGGGCATGTTGTGGAGTAATACTCCAGCATATCCCGTACATCTTTTTCTGTGAATCCTGTCATTTCATTGAATTGTGGATTCAGCGTGTAATTGGTGCCGATGTTGAATCCGCTGGTCAGGTCGTCCATGGATAGATAATAAGATAAGAATTGCGTTCGGGAGTGGGGTGTTGTCCATGGTAGTTTTATCCGTTTACGATAAAACAATACCGGGTGACTCATATTAACATCTTCACATGCCAAGCTTAAAATAAAACATGCAGTAATATATGTGTATAATTATTTTCTTCTTCTTCCTGTCAAAACAAAGGGGCTTAAAATTGCAGCACAATTGCAGAAAGGAGCTTCGGGAGGGGTGATTGAATGGAAAGTGAACTGAATGAACATATAAACCTTTTAAATAAAACTGTATGATGAAAACACATGAGAACCGGACCTTGTTCAGCAGGGCTTTGCTGAAGGCTACCACCTGTCTTTTCCTTACTGCGGGTGCAGGAGTCAGTAGTGTATGGGCAACACCGGAAACAACAGAATCTATGAGAACCGAAATGGTACAACAGCAAACTGTAACCGTAAGCGGTGTGGTGAAAGACAGGAAAGGGGAGCCTATCATTGGTGCCAATATCATGGAAAAAGGAACGACCAACGGTACCATTACCGATTTTGACGGTAAATATACGCTGAAGGTAAAAAGTGCCCAGTCCGTTTTGACAATATCTTATATTGGCTATAAGACCCAGGAAATTCCAGTCGGAAATGGTGGTAAGAAAGATATTACCCTGCAAGACGATTCCGAACTGATGGATGAAGTGGTTGTAATCGGTTATGGTACGCAGCGCAAGGGAGATGTAACCAGTGCGGTGGCTTCTGTGAAGGCCGAAGACTTTACAGCAGGTAAGATTGGAGATGCAGCCGAACTGATTAAAGGTAAAGTGGCGGGATTGACCATTGCGAAAGGCTCCGGTGATCCGAATGCGGAATCTACAATTCGTTTGCGTGGTGTGATTTCATTGCAGGGAGGCTCTACTCCATTGGTATTGGTGGACGGAATAGAAGGTGGTTTAGGAACGGTTTCCCCCGAAAACATAGCTTCTATTGATGTGTTGAAGGATGCTTCTGCGGCAGCTATTTATGGTACACGAGGTGCTAATGGCGTTATTTTGATTACTACAAAAAACGGCCAGCGCGAGTCGCGTACGGCTGCCAATTATTCCGGGTATATGTCTCTTTCCAAGTTTGGCAAGACGCTTGATTTCTATGGAGCAGAGGAAATCCGTCAGGGATTGACAAACTATGCTGATAAAGGGTATGATACGGATTGGTTGGATGCGGTATCCCGTACTGCATTTACTCATAACCATAATTTTAATATTTCCGGAGGATCAAAAAATACCACTTATTCTGCGGATTTTACGTATCGCAAAGAGGAAGGTGTGTTGCTTGAGACCTATAATGAAGAGATGAGAATGAGGTTTGATGTTTCTCACTGGATGTTAAATGATATGTTGAAAGTGAATTTCAATATGGTAAAGACATTCCATAAGAATGGTCCGATTGATGCGGCAGGTCTGGGTATTTACCGACAGGCTATTATGCGTAACCCTACTGAACCCATCTGGAATGAGGATGGAACTTTTTACGAGAATTTTGCCGTAAATTATTATTATAATCCGGTAGGTATCATCCGTGAACAGGATGGTAAATACAATAGTGAGAATACCCGGATGACGGGGAATATCACCTTTGAACCGATTAAAAACTGGCAGACCAACCTCATGTTAAGCCGTAGGGTTACTAGTGATCATAATCGTGGATATTATACTTCCGAATATTTTTCACAGAAGAGCGAGAATCACACAGGATATGCTTATCATTCTCAGAATGAATATACCACAGATAATCTGGAAGTTACTTCTAAATATAATCATACTTGGAATAAACATCGTTTTGATGCATTGGTGGGCTATAATTATCAGTATAATGTAAATGAAGGTTTTGGAGCTAATAACTATGATTATCCAACAGATTTTTATCTTTGGAATAACTTGGGATTAGGTACAGCTTTGAAAGATGGAAAAGCCGGCATGAGCAGTTACAAGAATGACAATACCTTGATTGGTTTCTTCGGACGTGTGAGCTATGGTTACGATAATAAATATAATGTTCTGCTGAGTGTACGCCGTGAAGGCTCTTCCAAATTTGGTGAGAACAATAAATGGGCTACTTTCCCTTCTGTTTCTTTGGGATGGACTATCAGTAACGAAAAATTCATGGAAGGCCTTACGTGGCTGAATAACTTAAAGTTACGTGCCGGTTATGGTGTGACAGGTGTCATTGTAGGTGACTCTTATAATTCATTAACCCGGTATGAGTATGGTTCTCCTTATTTCTATGATAATGGCGTCTGGCATCAGGGGTTAAGCGTAAAATCCAATCCTAATCCTGATTTGAAATGGGAAACCTCCAAGGAATTTAATATTGGTCTGGACTGGGCTGTATTGGATGAACGCCTGAGTGGTTCTATTGATGTATATCAGAAGAAGACTTCGGATATGCTGTATGATTTTACGGTACCGACTCCTCCCAATTTGTATAACAAGACTTTGGCTAATGCCGGCAAGATGCGTAACCAAGGTATTGAAATTGCTGTCAATGCTATTCCTGTACGGACAAAGGATTTTGAATGGAAAACCACAGTTACCGCCTCTCATAATGCGAACAAATTATTGAGTCTTTCAAATGACTTGTATGAGACTTCAAATCAGATAGATCATGCTTATTTGGGTGAACCTATCAATCTTTCTACCCAGCGGATGGAAGTGGGGAGATCTATGGGACAATTTTATGGCATGAAGTCCGTTGGTGTTTCAGAGAATGGCTTATGGCTGATTGAAAATGCAAAGACTGGTGAGATTGAAGAGTTTACAGACAATATGCTGTCTAATGATGACTACCGTCAATATTTAGGGAATGCTCTTCCTAAATTGTATTTGGGATGGAACAACTCGTTCAGATATAAAAATTTTGATTTATCTTTCCAGATGACAGGCCAGTTTGGTTTTAAGATTCTGAACGAGCCTCGTGCTTATTATGAGAACAACTCGATCGCTTATAATCGCTTGAAATCTGTGCAAAAGGCTCCTTATGGTGGACAATATACCTTATCAACAGCCCAAAAACAGACTTTTGTAAGCTATTATTTGGAGGATGGTGATTTTTTGAAAATGACTAACATTACGTTGGGCTATAACATTCCATTGAAAAGCAGTAAGTTTGTGAAAAATATCCGGGCTTATGTTTCTGCCGATAATTTATTCTGCATTACCGGATATGATGGATTGGATCCTGAAATGTCAAATGGTGATATTTGGTCTTTGGGTATTGACTGGCGCGATAAATATCCTTCTACCCGTTCATTCACTTTCGGTCTGAATGTATCTTTCTAACTTTTAAATGAAGAACTAACATGAAAACAATATTCAATAAAGCACTTTGGGCTTCAGCGATAGGAGCTTGTACCTTGTCTTTGGGCAGTTGTACAGATTTGAGCGAAACGATTTATGATACGATTGCTTCCGAGAAGTATGAGTTTACAGAAAAAGACCGGGCGGCCATGTTTGCTCCGGTATACAGCAGTCTTCGTGATGTGTATTGGGGATGGTATAGTTATGCCGATATGATGGACCAGTCGTCCGATTCATGGTGTATTCCTTATCGGATCAGTATCGGCTGGGGGGATTTGTACGTGTCTATGCACAAACATCAGTTCCATTCACAGATAGCCCATTTCAATGATACATGGAACCGTAACTATGCCGGTATCAATGCCTGTAACAAACTGTTGGCAGATGAAGTCATTGCTGCTGATATAACCACTTCTTCGCAATTAAGGGCTTATCGCGCTCTTTATTATTATATTTTATTCGATTTGTTCCGCAACATCCCATTGGATACGCAATATGAACATGAAGACGGATGGTTGCCCGAACAGGCAACTCCCCAACAGATGTGGGATTTCCTGATCAGTGAGTTGACGGATGTAAAGGGGAAATGTGGAACAAAAGTAGAAATGGGTAAGCTGAACGACTATGCCATCAATATGCTTCTGGCAAAAATGTATTTGAACCACAATGCATGGTTCAATGATTACTCTGATAATTCTTATTACGGAAAGGCTATTGATGAGGTAAATGAAGTGATTAACAGTGGCAAGTTCTCTTTGGCTCCGAATTATTCGGATAATTTTAGAGAAGATATTTCCGGTTCGCCTGAAATTATCTTTGGTATTCCGTTTGAGTTTAAATACGCCGGAGGTAACTATATGGCAAATATGTGGATGCATGTAGCCGGACGTGCAACGTGGCAGTTTAACGGATGGGCTACCGGTGGAGCGGCTGTTCTTCCTCAATTTCTGGAAACATACGATGAAAAAGACAGTCGCTATAAAGACTGTTGGATATCAGGACAGCAATATGACTATGCCGGTGCTCCCATTTATGTGGACAGTGAACCGTTGGTATATACTCGGGAATTACACAGTATAGACAACCCCGGTTGCTATCCCTTTGAAAGTGAACGCTTGGTGAAATATGAAATACTTTCAGGCGACTATGGAACTTCTTATGATGATGTGCCTTTCTTCCGTTTGGCTGATGCTTATTTTATTAAAGCGGAGTGCTTGCTTCGTTTAGGTGGTTACAATGGAGAAAGCGAGCAAGTGGCGGCCGATTTGGTAACAGCTGTACGCCAACGTGCCTTCAAGTCCGATCCCGGTAAAGCAACGGTTACTGTAGCTCAATTGAAGGGTGGCAGCCGTTATAACTACGGACATCGGGAGAATCAGGGAATCATGGGAGAAGCCGATAACTGGATTATCACAGAAGAAGGGGGCGATGATATTGAACTGGGTGGTTTGTTGGACGAACTGGCCTGGGAGTTTGTGGCAGAGCATCACCGTCGTCAGGACTTGATCCGTTTCCGTATAAACGGAACCAATCAGAATGTATATAATGGCAAGTCATGGTTTTGCAAAGATGCGAAGACGGATAAGACAGACAGGCATTGTGATATTTTTCCGTTACCTAAGTCTGCATTGGATGGCAACATTAAGTTGAAGCAGAATTCGGGATATTAGATTAAAAATTATAAAATTAAAATTATGAGAAAGTATATTCTTTTCATATATATGGTTTGCCACTTATTGCATGTTTATGCAGGGAATTTGGAAAATAAAATAAATTCTTCATATCCACATTTGGTCAGGGTTTCAATGATAAAAACTTTAGGCTCTCATCAAACTCCGGTGACAATAGAGGTATCATCTCCAGTGAGAGGCATCATCTCTAATTATAATGGGATAAACTCAATAGTAGAAACCCCTGTTATTATCGGTCCCAATTTAGTAATGTTATCTTTTCGAATATCTGGACCTTTTGAATCAGGAGTACACTATCGTAGCTTGCATATAACTAATAGTTTAGGATATGATAAAATTGTAAAAATTAGTTCAATAGATACGTTTCAAGATGTAATACCATTGGATCCTAATGCTACTACAGTAATAACTATAATGATAACAGATTAATAAAAAGAATAGTACGATGAAAAAGAATTTTATATATGCTTTAATTGCTTGTTTCACTCTGTCACTGGCTGCATGCAGTACGGATCCGGAGGATGCTACCAGCAAGCATGTGTACGGGGAGAATGAAAACCCCTATCTGAAGACGAATGCGGATGCTGTGGTTTCTACCAAAGCAGAGTTTCCCATCAGCCGTTTGGAAGCGAAGACGGTTAAACTGACTGATTATGCAGAAAAGTTTCATACGTATTTGGGGATGACGGTAGATGAGACGTTGGCTGCATTGTCTAATGGGAGTGTGGTGTTTTATCCTATCAATATTTCGAAAAACTGTTGGAATAGAACAGCTCCTACCAAGGGTACCAACGGTTGGTACTATAATACGGCAGGCGGTGTTTGTGATGCAGCTTCTGGTATAGCTAGTATTGAGTTGGATGCAACAAAGAAGGAGCTGGTTCTTAATGTGCTCGAAACCGCTTCTGTAGGTACAATTATGTCGATTAATGTCGGATTTGCTATAAACAATGGTGCCGACTTTGATGATTATATTCGTTTTTCTTTTGATGTAACTGTTACTGACCCCTCTAAGATTGTAATAAGTGGTACATTGGCAGCAGGAGATTATGCGGGATTTTCAATCAACTTTGCAGATTATGCCGATGCTATAGAACCATGTATCGGATTATCCGTAGACGAATTTTCAAAACAAGTAAAGAACAGCGGAGATGCTAGAGGTGACTCTTCCATAACTCCTACAATTGCTATGTACCCCGTTAAGGAAGACGGGACTTGGGATGAAACTAGCGAGTATACAGCCAATGGTCTTGGTTATTGGTTTGACGGAAAATCGAATGTTTCATCGTATGGAGATAATTGTGTCTACTTTATTGAATCTGGTGAAGGAAGTGTTTTTGTGGGACGCTATGTTAATATTGCCTCAGGAACCACTATAAAGGCGCATTTTGTATATGCGATGATAGAGGATCATAGCCGATATGTTGAATTTATTGTCTCGGGAACAATGGAATAATATACTTGGTAAACAATGGAATCTGTTCTTCATTGGAACAGGTTCCATTAATAGTATTAAGTCAGGAGGACTTTGGATAATATGGTACCGGATATTTAGGGTAGACACTGAAAATAGGTATTCCTATTCGCTCTTCCACCCGATAAAAAAATAGTCTAAACGAATGGAAGAATAGTACAACCGCCTAACTGTCAAATCCATAAAATGAGATTTATTGGACGATTCTGCCATTACATTATATTATATATTCCCTTTCTTGTAATTTTTTTATTTTACTTTGCAAGTGAACAACGTATACAACCGATAGATTATGAAAAACAACAAGAAACTCTGTCTTGCAATTTTATCTTTGCTTTTATTGATTGGAAATGCTTCATTTGCAGCCAAGGAAAAGAAATATGTACTCTCTTCACCCGATGGAACATTGAAAGTGGAAATCAGCGCCGGAAACGAACTGGCCTACCAAGTGATGCATGGAAATGATACAATTCTCTCACACTCTAATATAGGTTTGGTTCTGGAAAACGGAACTATAGTAGGTAAAACTCCCCGTATCACAGGGGAAAGAAGGAGAAAGATAAAGGATAACATGGAATCACCTTTTTACCGTTTCAAGGAGTTCGTTGCAACAGGCAACGAACTCGACTTGAAGCTGAAAGGCGGGTTCGGAATCATCTTCCGTGCATACAATGAGGGAGTCGCCTATCGATTCTATACCACACAATCTTCGGATATCATTATAAAGGAGGAACAGGCCGAGTTTAATTTTAAGGAAGATTATACGGCTTATCTTCCTTATACCACCAATGATAAAAAACCGATGGCGATGGCTTATCAGAATGTATATGACATCATTCCTCTGTCAAAAGCACAGCCTAAACTGGCTTTTCTTCCGGTTACCGTGGATTGCGGCAGCGTAAAACTGACCCTGTTGGAGTCCGACCTCGAAGCTTATCCGGGCATGTTTGTGCAGTCACAGCAGGGAAAGTATGGATTGAAAGGTGTCTTTGCTCCTTATCCGGCTAAAACAGACTTTTATCCTTGGCGGAAGCAGGAATATGTAACTGAAACTACCGATTTTATATCCCGTAGCCGTGGCTCCCGTTCCTATCCGTGGCGTGTGTTGGCCATTACTGAAAAAGATACGGATATGCCGGTCAACAACCTGGTCTATGCTCTGGCTTCTCCCAACCGTATCGGTGATACCTCATGGATAAAGACAGGCAAAGTGGCATGGGATTGGTGGAATGACTGGAATCTGAAAGGAGTGCCGTTTAAAGCCGGTATCAACATGGATACGTATAAATATTATATCGATTTCGCCAGCCGGAACGGATTGGAGTTTATTGTGTTGGATGAAGGATGGTATGATCCGAAGAGCGGGGATATGCTGACCGTTATTCCCGAACTTGATTTGCCGGAACTGATAGCATACGGCAAATCCAAAGGGGTGGAAATAGTGCTTTGGACGGTGTTTAATGTACTCGACAGCCAGTTGGAAGCAGCTTGTAAGAAATATGCGGATATGGGAATCAAAGGTTTTAAGGTGGATTTCCTGGATCGTGATGATCAGACTGCCGTCGAAATGGTGTATCGCATCGCTGAGATGACGGCCCGGTATAAATTAACCCTTGATCTGCACGGCATTTACAAACCGACAGGTATCAACCGTACCTACCCTCATATTATCAATTTTGAAAGCGTGTTCGGCATGGAAGAGGTGAAATGGACGGATATCAAGAATAATATGCCTCTTTATGATGTTACTTTCCCCTATATCCGTATGATGGCGGGACCGGTGGATTATACGCCGGGAGCTATGCGCAATGCCACGAAGGCAGATTGGCGCGCCATGTATTACACGCCGGCCAGCATGGGAACCCGGTGTCATCAGCTGGCTGCCTATATTGTACACGATTCTCCTTTTACCATGTTGTGTGATGCGCCTACCAACTATCTGAATGAGCAGGAATGTGTGGATTTCATAGCTTCTCTGCCTGTGGAGGTGGATTCTACTTTTATTGCTTCGGGCGAGTTGGGAAAATATATTGTAACAGTGCGTAAGAAGGATGTGAACTGGTATATCGGCGGTATGACCAGTTGGGATGAACGTGATGTGCAGCTCGATTTCTCTTTCCTTCCCGAAGGAATGTCTTATACGGCTGTTTTGTTTAAAGACGGTGTGAATGCCAATAAGCAGGCCGAGGATTATCGCAAGGAAACCATCCGGATTGATAAGGACAGCCGGTTGACTTTGCATCTGGCATCGGGCGGCGGATTTGCCATGAAGTTGGAGCTTTGCCCTGTTCACGGACAGGTTACCGGTATTCCTGAAGGGAAAAATATTCCTTCTTTCTATCAGAAATACATAGAGACAGAAGGTCTGTATGTCACCTCTTCCGGAAAGGTGAGCGATGAGGCCTTATTGAAAGCTTGTGATATCATCAGTTTGATGTTGGCAAAACGTCCGGATGTGAAGGCACACATGGTGAAGAAAGGCTGCCACGTCATGATAATCGGTAAAGATGAGGAAACTTGCGATTTGCCGGAGTTTGCCCATATCTGCAATTGTGAGGACAGCATTAAATATTGGAACTGGCGTGCCCGTGGTTTTGGCGGAGCACCGGAAGATGAATTTTCATCCAGTTGCGGAGAAGAGAATCTGCTGGCATTGCCGCAGGATAAATATGTAGGTGAGAATATCCTGATTCATGAGTTCGCTCACCTTATTCATACGGTAGGTATAGTGGGAGTGGAGCCAGACTTTAATGAGCGTTTGGAGGCACTTCGTCAGAATGCAATCCGGAAAGGGCTGTGGGAAAAGACGTATGCAGTGAGCAATAAAGAGGAATACTTTGCCGAGTGCGTACAGTCTTTCTTTAACTGTAACCGCTATGCCGAACCTGCAAACGGAGTTCATAACTGGGTGAACCGCCGCACGAAACTGAAGACGTATGATCCGGATATGTATCGGTTGTTGCAGGAATATTTTTATGAGATAGAAATTCCCATTCATAATGTGGTGCATGAATAAGCGTCGCAGGGACAAATAGAATTTTGCTATATAGAGATGAATAAGATACGATTGGTTGTTGCTTCCTTATTGTTGGGAGCTGCTACAGGCTTTGCTCAGAAGCCTTTTAATGCTTCGGGTACGGGGAATCCCATTATTCCCGGATATTTTGCCGATCCCACGGTGAAGAAGTTTGGCGATACGTATTATATGTATGCCACTACGGATGGCAGTGGGGCCGGTTTCGGTCCTGCACAGGTGTGGACCAGCAAGGATTTTGTAAACTGGACGTTAATGCCCATGAACTGGCCGGACAGTCATTGGATATGGGCTCCCGATGTGATGAAACATACGGATGGGAATTATTATTATTTTTATTGTCAGCCCTGTATGATTCATTGCGGGGTCAGTGAAACGCCGCGCGGTCCTTGGAAAAATATATTGGGTGAAAGTGAGGCTGTTCTTGTACCCGACCGTTTTGTGACGAATGCCATTACATTGGACGGGCAGACCTTTGTGGATGATGATGGTTCTGTATATTTGTATTGGGGGACTTGGGGGATTTATAAAGGTTTCGGTTGCGGAGCCGGAAAACTGGCTTCCGATATGAAGAGTTTTACTGAAACGCGTCTGATTCCGAATACGGAAGCCACGGATTTTTTTGAAGCACCCTTTGTGATGAAACGAAAGGGGATCTATTATTTTATGTATTCTTCGGGTTCCTGTCACGACCACACCTATCGGGTGCAGTATGCCACTTCGGACAAGCCTATGGGGCCGTACACCTATCGGGGATGTATTCTTGAAACCAATGCCGATGGAACAATTCATGGGCCGGGACATCATAGCGTTTTGAAAGAAGGCAATGAATATTATATGGTCTATCACCGTCATGATAATCCGCATTCCAACCGCGGATTTCATCGTCAGCTTTGTGTGGACCGTATGGAGTTTGCCGAAGATGGAAGTATTAAATCCCTTATTCCCACTCATGACGGAATAGGTGCATTGGCATCTTCTGTAGTGAAATCAAAAAATCTGGCATTGGGTGCTAAGGTGAGGGCTTCTTCTTTTTATGATGCCGGTTTCCGTCCCGAATATGCTGTAGATGATAATAACGGGACTTTATGGCGTCCTCGTGGCATGGGACAGGAGTGGATAGAAGTGGATTTGGGTGTTGCCCAGCAGATACAAACTATCTGGACTCAATTTGAGTATGGCACACAATTTTATCAATATTTAATTGAAACTTCTGTCGATGGCAAGCATTGGTCTGTTTTCGCTGATAAGCGGAATAATCGTCTGGCAGGCAGCCCGATGGTCGATTTTGGCAAGGTGAAGGCTCGTTATGTCCGCCTTACCTTTACCGGAGGACAGAAGAACGGATTTGGCGGGGCGGTCTGGAACTTGAAAATCTTTGATGGGGTGGAAGCATCGGCTCCGCAACAATGGCTGGGACTTACCGCTGCCGATTGGAATGGTCGTGAATGGCAGAACAATGAAGGGATGCTGGGAGGGGCTTTTACATTGAAGGAAGGTTCGGCACGCACACAGCGTATCGGTGGACGCGATGCGTTGGTACTGGAACCGGGAACTACATTGGAGTATAGTCATCCGTTACTCTCCTCGTCCAAAGAGCATACAGTTAGTGGGTTGGTTTACAGGTCAGGTAAATGGCAGAGTTATGAAGCGGGGTCGTGTCTTTCATCAGGAGCGATTACGCTGCATAGTTCCACCGAACCTTTGGTCATTACCAATTTCCGTTACTACAATTGGAAACAGGAAGCAGCGGAAAAGGCATACGATGCGGAAACGGATATCGTGCGTCTGCCTGTAGCCGATCAGCAGAAACATGGGCTGGTGGTCAGTCTTTCTGCCGATGATTTTGTAGTGAACGATACGGTTCCTTATCTGGAAAACCGAGGAGTAAAAGGGTATTTTGAAGCCCGGAAATTACCTCTCGTTGTGAAAGAAGTGAAAGGGAAAAAGGCATTTCATTTTGAGGGTACTCAGGTCTATACTTCCAGTTTTATGCTTCCTGCCACTTTGCAGGATAATGCTCCTTATACCTTGGAGGCGTGGGTACTGAATGATTCCATTAGTGAAAATGAATGTGTGGCCGATTTTACTACCTCGCATGATGAATTGGAGAAAATCATGTTGGTCAACGGCACGGAGCCTCGTTGTGGAGTAATCAATCACTATGGCTGGTATGAAGATGCAGGATATAAGGACATGAAGGAATTGGCAGGAAAGTGGCAGCACATCTATATCTGCTTTGATGGGCGGATGGAACAGGTTTATATCAATGGAAAATTAGTCAGTGAAAAAGATATCCAGTTGCTGGTGAAACCGTCACAATTCATCACATTGGGACGCAATGCCGAAGGAGACTGGCCCTTTACCGGTTATCTGCACTCATTGAAATTATGGGATGAATATTTGCCGTTGAAAGAGTGATTCCCCCTTTTCCTATGACCGGAATATGTATTTTTGCAAAAACTATGATAAACAATTAAATGATAGAACCATGAAGAAACTTTTAGTCACTGCTCTGTTGACTGCTACCGTAGCAGGCGGAACAGCGCAAGTAAAAAATCAGTCGCACGGCTATCCTATCGACCCCGTACCTTTCACTTCGGTGAAAGTAACCGATTCATTCTGGGGGCAACGGTTGAATGCCAGCCGTGAAGTAACGATTCCTCTGGCGTTCAGCAAATGCGAGGAAACAGGACGTTATACTAACTTTGTCAATGCCGCCCATCCCAGTGATACCATTAAAGTAGGCGGTCTGGCTTTTGATGATACCGATGTGTACAAAACGATAGAAGGTGCCAGTTATCTGTTACAGACCTATCCGGACAAAAAACTGGCTAAGTATATTGATAGTGTGCTGGTTATTGTCGCTGCGGCACAGGAACCGGATGGTTATCTCTATACTTCGCGTACCATGAACCCGAAGCATCCGCATGAGTGGGCAGGAAGCAAACGGTGGGAGAAGGTGGAGGAACTGAGTCATGAATTCTATAACTTGGGACACATGGTAGAAGGTGCTATTGCGCATTACCAGGCTACCGGAAAACGTAATTTCCTTGATATCGCTATCCGTTATGCCGACTGTGTATGCCGGGAGATAGGTACGGGCGAAGGGCAACAAATCCGTGTGCCGGGACATCAGATTGCCGAAATGGCCCTTGCCAAACTGTGCTTGGTAACAGGGCAACAGAAATATTTGGATCAAGCCAAATTCTTTTTGGACCAGCGCGGACATACTACCCGTACGGATGAATACAGTCAGGCGCACAAGCCGGTAGTGGAGCAGGATGAGGCCGTGGGACATGCTGTCCGTGCCGCTTATATGTATGCAGGCATGGCAGATGTGGCCGCACTGACAGGGGATACGGCTTATATCCATGCCATAGACCGTATTTGGGACAACATTGTGGGCAAGAAATATTATATTACCGGCGGCATCGGCGCCACCAGCAATGGGGAGGCTTTTGGCAAGAACTATGAACTGCCCAATATGTCAGCTTATTGCGAGACTTGCGCGGCTATCGGTAATGTGTATGTCAACTACCGCTTGTTCCTGCTTCATGGTGAGGCAAAATATTATGATGTGCTGGAACGTACTTTATATAATGGTCTTATTTCGGGCGTGTCCCTGGATGGTGGCGGGTTCTTCTATCCTAATCCGTTGGAAAGCATCGGGCAGCACCAGCGCCAGCCTTGGTTCGGCTGTGCCTGTTGTCCGTCCAATATCTGTCGTTTCATTCCTTCCTTGCCGGGATATGTGTATGCGGTGAAAGGTAAGGACGTGTATGTTAATCTGTTCATGTCCAATACTTCGAACTTGAAGGTAGAGGGCAAGGCTGTTTCTTTGGAGCAGGCTACTCATTATCCTTGGAACGGTGATGTCACTATCGGTGTCAACAAGAACAATGCCGGACAGTTTACAATGAAAATCCGTATTCCGGGATGGGTGCGTAATCAGGTAGTTCCCAGTGACCTGTACACTTATTCGGATGGAAAGCGTTTGAGCTATACAGTGAAAGTAAATGGAGAACCGGTACAGAGTGAACTGAAGGACGGTTATTTCTGCATAGACCGCCGTTGGAAAAAAGGAGATAAAGTAGCCGTTCATTTCGATATGGAGCCTCGTACGGTGAAAGCCAATAATAAAGTGGAGGCAGATCGTGGACGTATAGCCGTGGAGCGTGGCCCGATCGTTTATTGTGCGGAATGGCCGGATAATGATTTTGATGTGCTGAGCGTGTTTATGAACCGCACTCCTCAATTCGAGGTGGTTGAAAAACCGGATTTGCTCTATGGCATTAACCAGTTGAAGACGGATGCGCAGATTCTGGGCTATGACGACAGAGATCGTCTGACGGCTACTGATGTAAAGCTGACGTTGATCCCTTACTATGCTTGGGCACACCGCGGTGCAGGTGCTATGGCAGTGTGGTTGCCTCAGGAATTAAGTGCTTCCCGTCCGACTATGCCTGCTACGCTGGCATCGGAAAGCAAAGTGGATGCTTCGCATAAGGTGAAATCCATCTCCGCCATTAATGACCGTCTGGTGCCGAAAGATGAGAATGACCGTTCCGTACCCTATTACCATTGGTGGCCCAAACAGGGAACTACTGAATGGATATCCTACGAGTTCCCGTCCGAAGCGACTGTTTCCAGTGCTACCGTATATTGGTATGATGATGCTCCTTGGGGAGGATGCCGCATACCGCAAAGTTGGAAGATGTACTATAAAGATGCACAAGGCCAGTGGCAACCGGTGAGTGGAGCGGATAAGTATGGAGTGGAAAAAGGTACGGGGAATACAGTCAATTTTGACCCGGTAAAGACAAAAGCGGTAAAACTGGAGATTGTTCAGCCGGCCGATAATTCATCGGGTTTGTTTGAATGGGAAGTGAAATAGAATAATTCAAAATGAAGGTTGGTAAGTTAGGTTGGCTGGTAGCCATGTTCCTTAGTGGGGGCATGGCTGTCGCTCAAGGTACGGTCGATGATTATCGGCGTGCTTATGCATTGAAAGAGAAATTCAGTGCGGACAAAGTTTTCTATTCCAATGTCAATCCGCAATGGATAGAGGGTACGCATCAATTCTGGTATGTGCGGAATACGCCGGACGGCCGCCTGTATGTATCTGTGGATGCGGATAAGAAAGCTAGAAAAGAATTGTTTGATTCTCATCGTTTGGCAAAGGCGTTGGGTGCTGCATCCGGAAAGGAGGTCAAGCCGGAAGCTCTTGCATTGGGGCGTTTGTCGGTCAGTAAGGGATTGGATACGCTGCGCTTTGTGTTTAATAATCAACGTTGGATGTATGCGTCCCGGAAAAATCAGCTGGTCAATGAAGGTGCGGTTCCCCTCCTTATCAGGCAAAAGCATTGGATGGAGGTGGATGATGAGAAGACGGCATCACCGGTTCCGTCTCCTGATGGTAAATGGATCGCATTTATTAAAAATCAGAATATCTATGTAAAGGAGGTGGCTACCGGAAAAGAAAAGCAACTGAGCTTGGACGGGACACTGGGTAATTATTATTCAGCCTACATCCGCTGGTCACCGGACAGTAAGAAGGTGGCTTCCTGCAAGATCCGTCCGGTGGAAAAGCGCTATGTTTATTATGTGGAATCTTCTCCGGCTGACCAGCTTCAGCCCAAGCTTCACAAACAGGAGTATGCGAAGCCGGGAGACGAACTTCCTTTTAAAGTGCCCTGCATCTATGAAGTGGAAAGCGGACGAAGCATTATTCCTTCTACCGAATTGTTCGACCGGCAATATGAAGTATATGGTCCCGAATGGAATCCCGACAGCCGTGCCGTGACTTTTGAATATAACCAGCGCGGACATCAGGTGTACAGAGTACTTGAACTTTCTGCCGAAACGGGAAAAGTGCGCCCGTTGGTAGAAGAAACCAGCGATACATATGTGAATTATACCCGTCATTTCCGTCATGACTTAAAAGACGGCAAGCAGATGATATGGATGAGTGAGCGTGACAATTGGAATCATCTTTATATGTACAACCGTATTACCGCACAGCCCGATTATCAAATTACTAAAGGAGAGTGGTATGTACGCGAAGTGCTTCGGGTAGATGAGGATAACCGTCAGATCTATTTCTCGGCAAATGGTATGGAAGCCGGTGAAGACCCCTATCTCATCCGTTATTACCGCATCGGTTTTGATGGCAAAGGTCTTACCTGTCTTACTCCCGAAGAAGGGATGCACCGTGCCTGGTTTTCGGGAGATATGAAGTATTTGGTAGATGTTTATTCTATGGTGGACAAGGTTCCCGTCGCTGTGTTACGTAGTGCCAGGGATGGCAAAGTGGTGATGCCGTTGGAAACAGCCGATATAACTCTTTTGGAGGCCGAAGGCTGGAAAGCTCCGGAGGTGTTTGTTGCCAAAGGGCGGGACGGCAAGACGGATATGTGGGGATTGATTGCCCGCCCCACCAACTTTGACCCGAACAAGAAATATCCGGTTATCGAATACATTTATCAGGGTCCCGGAGACCAGTATGTTCCGAAGACTTTCCGTCCTTATGACTGGAATATGACTTCCTTGGCTGAACTTGGTTTTATCGTCGTAATGGTCGATGGAATGGGAACTTCTTTCCGTTCGCGTGCTTTTGAGAATGTATGTTATAAGAATTTGAAAGATGCCGGTCTGCCGGACCATATTGCTTGGATTAAGGCGGCTGCACGGAAATATCCTTATATGGATGTGGACAGGGTAGGTATTTACGGTTGTTCTGCCGGTGGTCAGGAATCTACAAATGCAGTTTTGCTTTATCCTGATTTCTATAAAGCGGCTTATTCGGCTTGTGGTTGTCATGATAACCGTATGGATAAGATTTGGTGGAATGAACTTTGGTTGGGCTATCCGGTAGGAGATCAATATAAGGAAGGGTCTAATGTGGAAAATGCACATCTGTTGAGTCGTCCTTTGATGTTAGTGGTGGGAGAACTGGATGATAATGTAGATCCTGCCTCTACCATGCAGGTGGTCAATGCATTGATAAAGGCGAATAAAGATTTTGAATTGGTCGTGATTCCCGGAGCGCATCATACAATGGGGGAAGATTTTGGCGAACATAAGCGGTATGATTTCTTTGTCCGTCATTTGATGCAGGTGAATCCACCGAAGTGGGATGAGATAAAATAGGAGGAGTGAGGTTTGTAGCTGTAGGAGTTTGTCAGTTATGATAAATAGAGGTGGCAGTGTTATGGAGGACAAGTCCATAGCACTGCTTTTTTATGTAATTCCGTGTTTTCATTGATGAATGTGTCTTTTTTGTTCATTCTGTTGTAATTATTGGTTGAACTAATTTTTTTCAATACAAAAATTAGGTTCAGTCAACAGTATTATTTTTATTTGTGGCGTATATAGTATAAAAATAAACCAATTTTCTAATACTAACATTAAATTATAATGGAAAACATTACTGTTAATGTATTTGATGATGTGCTTTATTTAGCATGGGAATTTGTATATCTAATATTTTTCACTCGTTTTGTGTGCGTACACGGAAATTATAAGAATGCGTGTGCTATTTTAATAAGTATCTATTATTCTCATAAAAATTGTAATTGTTTCCTTTTAGAATAGAATATAAATAACAATAGTGATTTATATTATTTCACATTCACGGAAAAAATGGACTTTAAATTTTTGTTTAACTTAATATTTTATTATGAAATTTACAAATGAATTAAGAGGAGTGAAAAGCAGACTTCTTCTGTTTTCAGTGCTGTTACTGATACCGGTGATGATGTTTGCTCAGAGCATTACCGTAAAAGGTACTGTACTTGATTCGGCAGGTGAAGCCGTTATTGGAGCTTCCGTTGTGGAGAAGGGAAATCCTTCCAACGGAACCATAACTGATTTTGACGGAAAGTTTACTTTGGCCGTGTCTAAAGGAAAAAGAATTGTTATTTCTTTTGTAGGTTACGAAACGCAAGAAGTGGATGCGGTTACCGGAAAAGAACTGACAATTACGCTGCAAGATGATTCACAAGCGCTTGAAGAGGTAGTAGTGCTGGGTTACAGTAGCAGGGCTCGTAAAGATCTGACTGGCTCAGTAGGTTCCGTGTCTGGTGTGAAGATTGCTGCTGTACCAGTTACTTCAGCCGCTGTGGCTTTGCAGGGAAAAATAGCTGGTGTGCAAGTAACTACGGTCGATGGTGCTCCAGGGGCAGATATTAACATTCGTGTTCGTGGAGGTACGTCTGTGACCCAGAGCAATGATCCTCTTTACATTGTCGATGGTTTTCAGGTGGATAACATCAATGATATTCCTCCTACAGACATTGCTTCTATTGATGTATTGAAAGATGCTTCTATCACGGCAATCTATGGAGCTAAGGGCGGTAATGGTGTAGTGGTTGTTACTACTAAATCGGCCAAAGCTGGAAAAATACAGGTAAGTTTCAATGCCCATTTGTCTACTAGTCATTTGTCTAAAAAATTAGATTTAATGAATTCAGCAGAGTTTGCACGTTATCAATATGAATGGTCGGCGTGTAATGGTAGCCGTTCTAGCAATGCCAAATTTTTCCGTGCTAATTTTGGCAATCCGCAAGATTTGGATATGTATTATTCTTTGCCTACTCATGACTGGCAGGATGAGGTAATGGGAGAGAATCCTATCAATTATTCTACTAATGTAACTATTGGTGGAGGTACAGATAAGATGCGCTTCACTGCTTCTCTTACTCAAAGCGAAGATAAAGGTATTATTATGGGGTCGGGTGTGCGCCGTACCAATTTGAATATCAAGACAGCTATTGATATAACTAAAAATTTGACATTGCATATCAATCCTAAATTTACGTTTCGCCGTGATCAAGGAGCTGGAGGTGATAATATTGGTACAGGCGGTATTATTGATGTACTCCGTTATAGACCCACTAACGGATTACGTGAATTCGGATATATAGATCCTTCTTATGCTGACCCTGATGAAGAAGCATTGTTTACTTATACTAATCCGAAAAGTGATATTGCCATTAATCAACAGAATAAGTATGCTTATAACTATACTAATGCTATTTCATTGGAATGGAAGCCTGTTAAAGGATTGGTGCTTCGTACAGAAGCCACTCTTAGTTTAAACTGGAAAGATCAATATCGTTTTTGGGGTGCCTTGACAGGTGAAGGTACAAAAAATAATTCGTTGCCTGTAGCAAGTATTCAGAAAGATCAGTCTTTTAAATATATTTGGACTAACACGGCATCTTATGGCTTTTCTATTAAAGATAAGCATAATTTTTCCATGTTATTGGGGCAAGAAATTTATCATAGCCAAAATAAGAAGAACTTCCAAAAGAATCGTTATTTCCCACGTGCATTTGAGGCTGGACAGGCTTGGGATAATATGGGATTCGGTACACCGCAGGAGTCAACTTCATCACTTTCGACTCCAGATCGCACTGCTTCTTTCTTTGGGCAGGCAAGTTATAACTATAACCACAAATACTTACTCTCTGTAACTATGCGTGCTGATGGTTCCACTAAATTTGCTCCAGGTAATCAATGGGGATATTTCCCTTCAGTATCAGGTGCTTGGGTGCTTTCAGAAGAAAAGTTTATGGAAGATATAAAATGGATTGATCAGTTAAAACTTCGTGCAGCTATAGGGTTGGCAGGAAATAATCGTATCAGTGATGATATGTGGCGTTATTTATATACTGTTAATTCTACCGGCGGACCTGGATTTGGAGAAGCAACTCAGTTTGGAGAGCAATGGTATGGTAATCAAGGGGGTACTACTTTTGCCAATAAAAATATTAAATGGGAAACTACATTAACTCGTAATCTTGCTGCTGATATCACGCTTTTTAATGGTCGTCTCACTGTTACTCCGGAGATTTATTGGAATACGACGAAAGATTTACTTTATAAATCGGACATTCCTTCAGCAACTGGTTATGTAAGTCAGATGCAAAATATTGGACAAGTAACTAATAAAGGGGTTGAATTAACTATATCAGGAGATATTCTCAGTGGCAGGGATTATGTGCTTTCCGCAAATCTTTCTTTAGGTATGAATAAAATGAAAGTTGATAAATTAAATGGTACAGACAATGTGATTTGGGATCAGAATAACCGTTGGAAATCAAGTTACAATGATTATTGTTTGAAGGTGGGTGACCAAGTAGGACTTATTTATGGTTTTGTATATGATGGTTTATATTCAATGGATGAATTCTATTTTGATCCCACTAATAACTTGCAAGCAGTACCTTGGGGATCAACGGCCGCTGAAAACGGAACTTCGAAAGATGCACCTATTATGGATGCAGACGGTGTGGAACATCCAAAAACAATAATCAATCAGATTTCAGGAGATTCTAATTCAGGCATAGCTACTCTGCCGGGCAAAGTCAAGTTCAAGGATTTGAATGGTGACGGATATATCACAGAAGATGACCGTACTGTTATAGGTAATACCAATCCAAAAGTGCAGGGAGGTTTTGGATTAAGCGGACAATGGAAGGGTTTTGATTTTGCCATGAACTTCAACTTTATGCTTGATTTTGATGTGAATAATGCGACAGCTTACCAGCTTTCCTCATCCGAAAGCAATAAGAATAAGTTCTACAATGTGCTTTCCACATTTGCCGACAAAGGTTGGCGTTATACCCGTGATGGTGATGGCGAATGCTTGTACAAATGTTACTATATTGATGGTTCGTTGGATATGTACCGTGAATTAAACGAAGGTAGGACACTTTGGAATCCGACGGATGTGACAAAAAAAATAACTCATTCCTATTTTATCGAGGATGGATCGTTTCTGCGTTGTCAGGATTTGACTGTTGGCTATACGTTACCTGGAAATCTGACTTCTAAATGGGGGATTTCGAAAGCTCGTTTTTATGTGTCAGCCTCTAATTTGTTTATTATTACTGGGTATTCGGGTTATGATCCTGAAGTGGATATTCAGACAGGATTAACTTGTGGTATGGACTATAACCGTTACCCACGTAGTCGCAGTTTTGTACTAGGTACTAATATTACATTCTAAATTTGAAAGCACATGAAATTAAAAAATACTTTAATAATAGGATTAGCAACTTTGACTCTAATATCATGCAATGATTTCCTTGACGTGGATTCTCCATCAAGTTACAATGAGGACTTTGTGTTCAGCCAAGAAACAGAAATTAGCCGTGCGTTGAACGGTGTTTATGCTTCTATCTTGGTAGGTGATCTTTATGGCAGTGCCTATCAGAAAACTTTTAATTTGAACAGTGATGTTGATATGCAGATGTATACAGGTAATGTAGCAACCCATAATAGCTATGCACGTTTTGATTGTGACGATCAAGGTGGCGAAATTGATAAATATTGGAGAGCTTCTTATAAAGCTATTGAAGATGCTAACCGTTTTATCCGGGGTGTAGAAACTGGTCCGCTTTATAATGAAGAGAATACCGCTGTTATGCAGATGTTGGGCGAAGCCAAGTGTCTTCGTGCTATGGTTTATCATGATCTGGTAGTGATGTTCGGGGATATTCCTTTCACTTTCCTGCCAGCCTCACAATTAGGTGATAATTATGTGATTCCTGTAATGAATCGCGAAGAAATCCAAAATAAACTTATTGAAGATTTGCAGGATATTGCTCCTAAGATGTCTTCTACTACAACAACAACAGTAGAACGTGCGTCTAAGGAGTTTGCTTGGGCATTAATTGCACGTATTGCATTGACTGCCGGAGGTTATTCACTTCATCCGGATAAAAATAATGCAAATAGTTATGGTGTGATGAAACGTCCGGAAGATTATCAGAAGTATTATCAAATCGTAAAAGAATATACTAGCCTGGTTATTGCTTCGGGGACACACTCTGTAGGCACTTCTTATCAAGATATTTTTACCAAGGAAAGCAATTTTGAAATTATTGCTAAAGGTGATCCTATTTTTGAGATTCCTTTTGCTAAGGAGTCTACAGGTAATACAGGGTATTCCCAAGGACCTACATCAACCGTTAATGAAGGAAAGACATTGGGTAAGAATGTATGGGGAGAATCTAAAGGTGATATACGTTTGAGTGCTTTTTACCGTTATTCATTCGATGAGAATGATAAGCGTCGAGATTTTATTAATGGACTTTGGTATTATGGTAACAGTGCTAATAATGCTACTCAGGATTCTTGTATGATTCGTGCGGATTATACTGTCCATAATAATAAATGGTCTAAATTATGGGCGAATGCGGGACAGTTTACCAATTTGAGTGCCAGTAATACAGGTATTAACTTCCCTTATATGCGTTATACGGATGTTTTGTTGATGAATGCCGAAGCTGTTAATGAGTTGGAAGGACCTACTGCCACTGCTCAGGAGTCACTTCGTCAAGTCCATGCACGGGCATTCGATGACCAAAGTGTTGTTTCTGCCTATATTGCTCAGGTGGCTTCTTCTAAAGAAACTTTTTTGAAAGCCGTGCTTGATGAACGTAAATGGGAGTTTGCGGGTGAGAATATGCGCTGGAGAGATCTTGTCCGTAATAATCTTTATGGACAGGAAATTGTTTATAGTTTTTTGCGCTATCTTTCTGTAGGAATGTCTAATGCCGGTTCTTCTACTGGCTTCGAAGATGATATAGCTGAACATGATGGTAGTGCTTATTTGGATGATCTTCCCGAATCTATGTATTACCATGTTCTTCCACAAACGGTTGAATGGCGTGTGGATGTAAATCAAGTTTATGGCTATCCTTATCCCAATAAGATATTGGATATGCTCTATATTTATAATCCTTACAAATCAGCTAATCAACCAGCGACAGCTTTGGTAGCTGTTGATGGAGCAACTTGGAAGATGGCGGAATTTTATCAGTGGAGCAATGATTCGGAGCCTACTAACCAATGTAAATATTCATTCTATGGATATATTCGTCATACAGAACAAGGAATGATTGTGTTGGTCAAAGATGGAACAGAATCACCACTGGATGGTAATTCTGTTCCTGAGGTGAATGATTTACCTCCTGTACGTTATATTTTACCTTATCCTAATGCGGCTATCCAACGCTCAGCAGGTGTATACAAGAACTATTATGGCTATAAATAATTTATAAAAGGACAGAATGATGAAAAAAATATTTTTATATGCATTAATGTTATTTTCAGGTTTCTCATGTATTTCGTGTTCTGATGATGAGAAAGGAATGGCAAATATAGATAGAGAATGGATGACTATGTTCATTTGTGATAATAATAGAGGAAAAGGGGATGACTATGCTTATAATTGTAAAGCAGAGGGACCGAATGGCAATGATATTCATCTTTATTGGTATGGAGTGAATAACTGTGCGGGCTACCAGATTCGTCAGGCACTACAGCCAAATGTTTCGGGTGGTGCAGATGCTTGGGGTACATCTGCCGAAAACGGTCTTTTGTTACTAGATACCATTGTAGGACCGGAGGTCCTTGATTTAGTTATTAAAGATCAACAGTATTCCACTGATTATCGTTTTGCTATTCGCGTGTTATCAACAAAAGATGATAATGTGACTGATTTTTCACATGCATCCAAATGGTATGGACATGGTGATGGCAGACAGTGGGCAGAATGGATGGGCATTACCACTTCTGATCGATATGCAACTCCATTCTGTGTCTATGTAGATGCTTCTAAGACTACACAGACTACTATGCGTGTGATGTTGAATCGTGCTTTCAAAACTGTAACAGAAGGGGTATCAGACGATGATAAGGCTATTTATCGTGAAAAATTTCAGCTTGATGCTAACGATAATTTTGTTTATCAGTGGTTGGAAGTAGATCCGTCTCCTAATAATCCTGAATCAACAGTGAATGAAAAATGGAGAAAATATAAATTAACCGATGAGGATTTTGAAAAGGGATATGTAGATATTGACGGACTTCAGAAAAACTCTGTTTATGTGATTAATGTTCGCAACGAGAATGTGAAGGTAAAATGGGATGCATATTACAATACTTGTTCTGCCCGCTCAGACGGAGAACCGGGAGAGCCTATTTTAGTAACTCATGACTTAAGTGCTCCAAGTCGTGACCGGTTTGATTCAGATGAAGCTTATCAAAATGCTTTGATACAGCACGAGGCTGCTCTGAAATACAATGCAATGCGTATTGATTTCCTTTTAACAGACTTCATTTCCGATGTAAATTTAGCCGAAGGACAGACTTATTATTTGGAAGGTGGAAAGACTTATTGTATGTTTGATAATTTAACTACCTGCAAAGGTTTTGTTCTTCGTACTCGTCCTGAGGATGTAGCAGCAGGTAAACGTGCTAAAGTATTGTTAGGTGGTATGCATATGACAGGTACTAATGTTAATTCTATGAATTTGATGTTCGGGCGCCAGCCACAAGCTGGAGAAGGAGGAGAAATTTATATGAAGATGCTCGAATTTTATGATATTGATTTCGATTGTCCAATGGCTCTTACTTATGGTGATAATGTTGCCGGTTTGGGTTCGGCTACAGGTAATTATTTCATTAATATGTTTTCTAATGGTATGGCTGTACATTTGGAAAGTTTTGTGGTGAAAAATTGTACTTTCAAGCGTCTGGTACGTGGGTTCATTCGTGAGCAGGGGCCTAATTACAAAATTTGGGATCATGTCTTGATAGAGGATAACCAGTTCTTTGACTGTGGCTATTATAGTAATGGTGCCGGAGGTTATCCATGGATTGCCGGTTCCGGGAATAATGCGAATTCTAATTTATATAAGGACTTTGTGGTTCGTGGAAACACTTTCTATGATTGTCCGTTCCCTTCATTTTTCAGTGAAACCAAGCAGAGTGCATGGAAGGGAGGGGCATGGAATATAACGTTTGAAAACAATACTTTGGTTAACTGGAACACTCGTGCGGCAGGAAATATTTTCAATATGCGTAATATTCCAGATGGAAGTACTTATACGGTGAAAAATAACCTGATTGTTTTGACCAAGCAGGACGGTGATGTCCGAAAGATGACTATGGCAGGAGCTGATATCCGTAAGACAATGACTATGGCAGACGGTACAGCCGGACATGTGACATTGAATTTTGACAATAATTATTCTACAAATACTTTTTTATCCAACGGACAAATTTTTAGCAATAATCCATGGACTGCGACTAAAAATAATTTTGGCACCTTGGTCAACAATGGTTCTGCTACTTTAAATGGAACATTGGAAGTTTTTGTTGATGATATTTCTCCATTAGAACTGATGGTAAGTCCAAATCCACCACATAAGGCTACTGCTGATAACGATCAATATATGCATCGTGCAGATGCACTTGATGGTACGGCTGGAGAGCATGGTGTAAACTTGTATTACAATCAGACAGGTAAAGTTATGGAGTCAAAAATTTATCAGTTGAACATTGGTGCGGCTAAATGGCGTAATGGTTCTGCTAGATAGTAGAATGGGGTTTGATAAGTTTTATAGTTATTATAATGTGAATGTCTTCTGAGAATCTTTGGATTTTGAAAGACAGATATTTGATAGAAAAGCCGATCTGTGATAGATAGGCTTTTTTATGTATAGGTAAAGGGGCAGAGTATCAAAAATTGTATAGGTTTGATGATGTCTGTGCAAAATCTGCCTGAAAAAGACCAAATATTCTCTGTATTCAGATTGGAAAACGCATAATTTTGTTTGCTGGTTTTTATCAAAACATATAGGAATAATGAAAAATACATTCAAAAAAGTGTTTATTGGCTTTATGGCTTTTGCCATGGCAACCGGCTCCTTTGCGCAGCAAAGAGCTCATAAAAAGGATAATGAGTCGTATCCTAAGGAATGGAAACAAATAGCACGTATGGAGCAGGATTCTTTCTTTCTGACAGATGAAGCTCGGCGGATTGCTGAAAATGTATTGGCTTTTCAACGCTGTACGGGCGGTTGGCCGAAGAATATAGATATGGCCCGCCGCATGAATGATAAAGAGCTGGCTAAAGTGATAAAGGATAAATCACGTCGTGATGATTCTACGATAGATAATAATGCCACAACTGCCCAGATGATTTTTTTAGCCCGTCTTTATAGGCAGACTAAGGATATACGTTATCGGGATGCTTTCCTCCAGGGAGTGGAATATTTGCTGAGTGGTCAATACGAAAACGGAGGATGGCCGCAATTCTGGCCCGGTCCGCGTGGTTATCAGGTACATATTACTTTTAATGACGATGCCATTGTCAATACATTGAATATGATACGTGATATGATGAATCACAAAGCGCCTTATGAGGATGATTTGATAGACAAGACTTTGTGTGTACGTTTGGGAAAAGCCTTTAATAAAGGAATAGAGTGTATACTGGCTACACAAATTATAAAGGATGGAGAACCTTCTGTGTGGTGTCAGCAGAATGATAGGGAAACATTGAAGCCTGCACCGGCACGTGCGTATGAGTTGCCGTCTTATTGTTCGGCGGAGAGTGCCGGAATTGTGCGTCTGCTCATGGAATTACCTGCACCCGACGCACGCGTGAAGCGGGCGGTTCACGGAGCCATGAAATGGTTTGACAGGTATAAACTTACCGGTTTGAAATGTGAGCGTATCGTGCTGGCAAATGGTGAGCGGGATACTCGTCTTGTGGAAGATCCTCAAGCCAAGCCTATTTGGGCGCGTTATTATGATTTGAAATATTGTGAACCGTATGTATGTGACCGTGACGGGCTGCCACGTCGCCATTTGGAAGAAATAGGAACAGAACGTCGTAACGGATATAGTTGGTACAATAGCAGACCGGCTGAGCTTTTTGCCATATACAATGCATGGGCGGACAAATATGATCCGAAGCATAAAGTGGCAATCAGTCTGGCAACCAAAGGAGCGAATGAAAACGGGCTTATCGAAATGTATCGTCGTCCTATGGCAGAGCGTACGGCTTTTGATGTGGTGGTAAAGCCGGGAGAGAGTATTCAGGCAGCTATTGAAAAGGCTCCGGAAATTCCGACAGTACCTTTTAAAATCTTATTGCTGAACGGAACGTATCATCAAAAAGTGATTATTGACAGGCCTAATATTGTTTTGGTGGGGGAAAACCGTGACAGTACGCGTATTGTCTTGGCTGAAACAGCCCAGACACGTGCCATCACGGAATATCATGGACGTCCGGTAGGCAATGGTGTCATTGTGTTGCAGGAAGGTGCGGATGATTGTGTTATTAGCGGACTGACTGTTTACAACAATTACGGAACTGCCGTTGAAAATACGACCATCCATCAGATGGCGATTTTTGGACGTGCCACTCGTACCATCATCATCAACAGTAATGTATGGGCCGATGGAAACGATGCCCTTTCCTTGTGGGCGCCCGGAAGCAATGGTATGTATTATCATGCCGATCTCTATCTTCGTTGTCCGGGTGTGGATTTTCTTTGTCCTCGCGGATGGTGCTATGCCACACGCTGCTATTTTTATGGTGATAGCCGTGCCATGATTTGGCATGACGGACGAGGTGACAAGAACAAGAAACTGGTTATTACCAATTCTTCATTTGATGCTAAGACACCGACACTTTTAGGACGCTATCATCATGATTCCCAGTTTTATCTCATCAAATGTAAAATGTCGAAGAATGTGCTTGACGGGAATATTCATTATGCTTATTCGGATAAAGTGCTTGATCCCTGTCCGTGGGGGCTACGTACCTATTATTATGGTTGTACCCGTGAAGGAGGGCATAGTGGCTGGTTAAACGATAATTTAAAGGAGGCGGAGAATGCTCCGGAGTTTTATGGCGTTACCGCCAAGTGGACATTCAATGGCAAATGGGACCCCGAACAACGTATCAGAGATCTTTGGAATGTGTTGGCCTACTAATTTAACAGTTTGTAATATGAAAATGCCCCCTGTTTTATGCTGTATTGTTTTTTTGTTTGTGTCAATGTTATCTGCTGTTGCCCGACAGCAGGAGAAGCCCCGGGTTATTGTCACTACGGATGGTGAGATTGACGATCAAAGTTCTATGATTCGTTTTCTTATGTATTCTTCTGATTATGATGTCGCAGGCATTGTTCAAGTCAATGGGGTACAGAAAGACGGACATAGTAAAGATAAATGGATCGAATCACAAATTGCCAAATATGCGGAATGTCTGCCTAATTTGAGGAAACATAATCCCGATTATCCCGATGCTGAATATCTGCTAAGTGTCTTGGCGGTTGGTAATGAGAACAGAGAGGACTTGCATAAATTGCCTCCTTTACTGTCTGATAGCGAGGGGGCACAGCTCATCATAAGGACATTGCTTGATTCTGATCCGAGGCCTGTTCATATTTTAGCATGGGGTGGAGCCAACACCCAGGCCAATGCCTTATGGCAGATCAAGCAGAAATATTCTGCTGCAGAATGGGCAAAAGCGGTATCAAAAGCCAGATTATATTGTATTTGGTATCAGGACGGCGGTGGAAAATGGATAGAACAGAATCTTCCTGAAATCATTATTTATGAATCGGGCGCACCGGATCATGATGGAGGATGGAGATATGTATGGGATTACATGAGTGTGGATTATTATTTTAAGAACAGACTTAGTAAAAATTCAAAAGAGTTGCAACAGATCATGGATAAACCTTGGTTGGCTGACCATATTAAGAATGGGCACGGACCACTGTGTGCCGCCTATCCTCAGGAATATACCAGTGAGGGGGATACTCCTTCTTTTATGCCTCTTATACGTAATGGACTTGAACAGCATACAGACTATACATTAGGAGGATGGGGAGGACGCCCGGAGTATAAAAATGGCAATCACATGCAAGATGGGAATGATTTGAAAAACGGTGTGCCGGATTCGCATTATACTTTCCAGCGTTGGTTGCCTGCTATACAAAATGACTGGGCGGCTCGTGCCGACTGGTGCGTGGCTGATGAATATTCAAAGGCAAATCATCAACCTGTTGCCCGGATATTGGGAGAAAGTGTACGCACAGTCCGGCCGGGAGAAAAAATAATACTGGATGCCTCTCCTTCATTTGACCCTGATAAAAATTCATTGTCTTACCAATGGTGGCAATATCGGGAAGCAGGCAGTGTGCAAACAAAGGTGGCTATAAAGCACGTCGATGAGAAGAGGGCGGAGATAATTGTACCGGATAATCCGGGCAAACAGTTACATTTGATACTTGAACTTACAGATAATGGAACGCCTAATCTAAAGTCTTATAAAAGAGTGATTCTGAATGTGAATTGACTTCCTGTATGAATTTTCATCTGTACTGTCATGTTGTTTTGAACAGGAGGCCTACACTTCTTCCATCCGCTCCAGCTCCCATCCCCGGAACTGTATGATAATACAGTGCAGCTTCGTGTTCTGCACCAACTGCCGTACCCGGAGTGCGGCAGCATATTCGTTAATCTGTTTCACCGCTTCCTGCCATTGCGTCCGGGTTTTCTCTTCCGTGTCCTTCACCGACAGATATTTCAGTTCAAGAATATAGCTATGCTTCACCTCGTAGCGCATCAGGTCCGGCATGAGGAAGAGGTCGCAGTAACCGTGGCTCAGTTCCATTTCCGGAGCCATCAGGTAATAAGCGTTTACGCTGAGGTAGGCGGTGAAGAAACCCTGTATATTTCGCTCGCCTTCCATGGCACTGCGTACAGATGAATTTTCCTTGTAGGCATGGGCAATGAATTCCAGTGTTTCGCGCCAATGGCCTTCGTAAGCCATTTCATCGAACAGGTCCATCAAATTGTTCAGGTTGATATGGCGTTTGTCCTGGTACTCCTCCAGCATGAATTCGTAATACTGTTTGCGCACATTATAGTTGGGGATACTCAATACCAAGCGGCTGCCGCGTGTGGCAGTGATGGTCAACATGCCATAATAGAAGAGCAGGCTGGGGAAGATTTCGGGTTTGGCGATTTCCTTGGCCGGGAAGGTGGTGATCAGGTTGGTGATAATTTGCCCTTCTTCGGTGATTTTACGTAATACGCCCTTGCGGTTGCCGTCCAGCTTGTCCAGCTGGATTAGTTTCTTCATTTTGTTGTAGTCCGTACGGGTGTTGGGATCTATCATCTCTTTAGGAGATTTGCCCAGCGTGATGTAATTGCGCAGGTAGTAAAGTACCATGTCGCAATTGAACATTTTCGGGTCGCGTTCCAGGCTTTCTTCTGCGAAACAGTAATTATTATACCACGGTTTCATCTCCCGGATCATTGCTTCGATGTCCGCGTCGATCGGGAGCTGTCCGGCATCCTTATAATATTGGAACATGGTGCGCACGTCCGTTTCGCTGAATCCCAGCATCATGTTGAACTGGTAGTCGGTACTGATATTCCAGCCGATGTTGAATCCGCTGGTCAGGTCGTCCAAGGTGACGGGGCTGACGCCGGTCATGAAGATGCGCTCGAACATGCCTTTGAATTTCTTGAATATTTCACGGTAGAATCCGCTGGCATGGGTCAGGGCATGATAAATGTCTTTTCCCTGCTCGTTCAGAACGATGTTGGTAAAGTTATCGTATTCGTCGATGATGAGGTAAAGTTTCATTCCGGATTCAGCCGCATGCAGGTTCAGGTAGTTCAACTTGCTGACAAAGTCGGGCTGTTCTTCCATCTTTTGTGCAAATCCGGGAAAATAATAAGGCTCATACACTTTGCCGAACAGGTCCATCACCATGCCGCAATAGTTATTGAAATTTTCTTCCAGTGAACCGCTTCCGCCACTGGCGCGCGAGAAATCAAGATACACCACCTGAAATTTTCCTTGCAGGGGGGTGGGGCGGCTGCCTATCCATAGATTGCCGAAGCGTTTCTGGAACTTTTCTTTTTGTGCTATGTCATAATACGCACGCAGCATACTCAAAAAGATACTCTTGCCGAAGCGGCGGGGACGGATAAAGAACAGGTTCCGGGGCTGTTTTTCCAGCAAAGGCAGATACATGGTTTTATCTACATAGTACATGTTCTGCTCTGCCACTTCCACGAAGTTGGCAATGCCATAGGGGATTTCTTTTATATTTTCCATCATTGCTTCTGTTGTCTTTAGTTCGTATCCGGATGCCAATACAACAAAGATAGTCTATTCTTCCTGAAGGAACAAAGGAAATAAAGTTTTTAATAGAAAGAAGATGTTCAAGGTAAGTTATGCGCTTGAAAGAAAATTCTTTATTACTCCCCGCTAGATTTCTATTGGGTCGAAAAAAAGGGCGTGCCAAAAGCCATGTTTATTATTTAGACCTTTTGGCACACCCTCTTGGTGGATTCTGAAATCAGTTTCTTATTTCTTCTCTGCCGCGGCATGTGGATAGTCAATCGTATAATGCAGTCCGCGACTCTCTTTCCGTTCCATTGCCTGACGGGTGATCAAATACCCGATGTTAATCATGTTACGCAGTTCGCAAAGTTCGCGTGAAGCCTTACAGCGTTTGAAAAGACGCTCGGTTTCTTCATATAAAATATCCAATCGGTTCCAAGCACGGATTAATCGCGTATTACTGCGCACAATACCTACATAAGCTTCCATAATCTGGTTCACCTCTTTCATGCTTTGGGTTATCAGTACCCGTTCTTCATTGTTCATGGTTCCTTCATCGTTCCATTCGGGGATATCCTCATTGAAGTCATACCGGTCGAGTACATTTAGTGCATGTTTGGCTGCCGCGTCCGCATAAACCACTGCTTCTATCAGCGAATTGGAAGCCAGACGGTTACCTCCGTGCAGACCGGTACATGAACATTCACCGATGGCATACAAACGGTTGATGCTGCTCTGTCCGTCCAGATCGACTTTGATACCTCCGCACAGATAATGAGCAGCCGGAGCCACAGGAATATAGTCCTTAGTAATATCAATGCCTAGGCTGAGGCATTTTTTATAAATATTGGGGAAATGTTTTTTTGTTTCTTCCGGATCTTTATGCGTCACATCCAGATATACATGATCTTCACCGCGCTGCTTCATTTCGTTATCAATGGCACGTGCTACGATATCACGTGGGGCCAATGACAGGCGTGGATCATATTTTTGCATGAATTCTTCGCCACTTTGATTCTTTAAGACAGCACCGTAACCGCGCATGGCTTCGGTGATGAGGAAACTAGGACGGTCTCCCGGATGAAAGAGGGCGGTGGGATGGAATTGTATAAATTCCATGTCCTTTACTGCTCCTTTGGCACGGTACACCATAGCAATGCCGTCTCCCGTAGCTACCAGTGGATTGGTTGTATTGCGGTATACCGCTTCGCATCCGCCTGTTGCCATTACAGTTACTTTGGACAGGAACGTATCCACTTCTCCTGTTTTCTCATTCAATACGTAAGCACCGAAACATTTGATGCCTGGTGTATGGCGGGTGACGATAATTCCCAAATGATGCTGGGTAATGATTTCTACCGCATAGTGATCTGTAAATATGGTAATATTGGGATGAGCTTTTACCGCTTCTATCAGGCTGGTTTGTATTTCAGCTCCTGTATTGTCTTTGTGGTGCAGGATACGGAACTCGGAATGGCCTCCTTCTTTGTGGAGGTCGAATTCTCCATCCTCTTTTTTATCAAAATCCACTCCCCATTTTATCAGTTCCTGGATTTGTGCAGGTGCTTCTCGCACTACTTTTTCTACAGCCGCGCGGTCACTGATCCAATCGCCGGCAATCATCGTGTCTTCAATGTGTTTCTCGAAATTGTCTACTTTCAAGTTGGTAACAGATGCTATACCTCCCTGAGCAAAATAGGTATTGGCTTCTTCCAGTCCTGCTTTACAAATCAGGGCGACTTTACCTTTGTGAGCTACTTTCAGTGCGAAGCTCATTCCGGCAAGTCCTGAGCCGATAACAAGGAAATCGAATTTTTTAACCATGATAATATGCTTTATGGGTGCAAAGCTACGAAAAACCTTTATTCATTGTACCTTTTGCTCTTGTTTTTACTATTTTTTTCGTGAAGAATAAACGAAATAGATAATGCAAGTATGAAATTAAAAGTGTAACTTTCTGCATTTTTTAATAGAATAGGATGGAAAACAATAAAGAAATCATTCACGAAAGTGAGGTAAAAGAACTTATAATTGAGTTGAGGGGTGAGAAAGTACTGATAGACCGGGATGTAGCTAAGCTTTATGGCGTAGAAACCAAACGAATTAATGAAGCAGTAAAAAACAATCGGGACAAATTCCCAAATGGTTATATGTTTTCGTTGCAAGTATCTGAAAAACAGCAACTGGTCGAAAATTTCGACCGGTTCAGTAGTTTGAAACATTCTCCCGTAGAACCTAAAGCATTTACCGAAAAAGGGCTTTATATGCTGGCTACAATTTTAAGAAGTCCGAGAGCTACCGCAACTACTTTTGCCATTATCGAATCATTCTTTAAGTTAAGGACATTAGTACGGAATGTAAATATCATGGCTACCGAGTATGATGAGGAAAAGAGGAAGAGTCTGGTACAACGTAGTGGAGAACTGCTGAATGAACTGCTGACTGATGAGGGTGATATAACAGAAACGGAATCTTCTATCGAATTAAATTTGTATGCTTTGAAGATGAAACGTACAGTAAAGAGGACAAAAAAAGGATAAATTCTCTCATTCTGCGCCGTAATGAGGTCGATAAACGATAAATTTATTATCTTTCGGGCAAATTACAATAAGATGATGAATCGAATTTTTCATGTGAAGATAGCAGGAGGCACTTATCTGTTTCTGATACTGCTGACAGCCGTCATGGTATTTGCTTTCTGGTGTATGAAGGCAATGATAGGATTGGTGGTGGCATTGGGGCTGATCATTACCATTGAACGTATTATCCATTCTACTTATACGCTGACTGCGGATGGAAAGCTGGTGGTGTATTATGGTCGTTTTTATAAAGGGAAGACCATTCCCTTGACTGACATTACGGATGTGGAGCTGAAACGAAGTTCCGGATTCGGTGGAATTATGCCTTCGAAATATGTATTGATACATTATGAGAAGAAAAATTTATTGTCATTGGTTCCTGTAAAGCCGGAAGAATTTATCAATGCGTTGGTGAAGCGGCTGGAGCATAGGATAGAGGAGGAATAAATTATGGAGCAAGTATTTAAAACAAAAAGAGCTCGTAGGTGGTGGATTATTATAGTCAGTCTGGTTGTTCTGATTATTTTTCTGAATGTGTATTTGGAGCAAAGTTGGGCTTTTTCGGCGCTTGGGGGAATTATTATTTCTGTATTAATGTTTTATTCGCAATCGAAAACCATTTATATTGTAAAAGACAATGGTGTTCTGGAAATTAAACCGGGATGGGGGAACAGAATATGTGTAGACGGAATCCGTAAAGTGTCTTATAATCCGAATGCAATAGGAATGCAAAAGGTGAAAATAGAGCACGCCCAAGGTTTTGTAATGATTAACCCTGATAAGCCTTTGGAATTTGTAGAAGCATTGAGAGAAATAGATCCAAATCTGTCTGTTGAAGGTTTTGAACAGATAAAAACTAATTAACCCAAAATAAATACCATGAAATATCAAATTGCAATCATCGGTGGAGGTCCCGCAGGGTATACTGCTGCCGAAGCTGCCGGAAAGGCAGGACTGAGTGTTGTATTGTTCGAAAAAAGAAGTCTGGGCGGTGTCTGCCTGAATGAGGGATGTATTCCTACCAAGACCTTGCTTTATTCGGCTAAAGTATATGATTATGCGAAACATGCTTCAAAGTATGCCGTGAATGTGCCTGAAGCTTCTTTTGATTTAGGAAAGATTGTGGCGCGTAAATCAAAGGTGGTTCGTAAGCTGGTATTGGGAATCAAGGCAAAACTGACTGCGCATCAGGTAAATATAGTAACGGGAGAAGCCACGATTGTAGATAAGAATACCATCCAATGCGGTGGGGAAACCTACGAATGTGAGAATTTGCTGCTGTGTACCGGCAGTGAAACATTTATTCCTCCTATTCCGGGAGTGGAAAACGTGGATTACTGGACGCACCGTGATGCACTGGATAATAAAGAAGTACCTGCTTCATTGACTATTGTCGGCGGTGGAGTGATCGGTATGGAATTTGCTTCTTTCTTTACCAGTTTGGGAGTACAGGTGACAGTTGTCGAAATGTTGGATGAAATCCTGGGTGGCATGGATAAAGAGCTGTCGGCCATGCTCCGGGCTGAATATGCCAAAAAAGGAATCAAGTTCCTGCTCAGTACGAAAGTAGTAGAGGTATCCAAAGGGGAGACCGGTATTACTGTGTCATACGAAAATGCAGATGGAGCAGGAACTGTTACAGCTGATAAGTTATTGATGAGTGTAGGCCGTCGTCCGGTGACAAAAGGTTTCGGACTGGAAAATCTGAATTTGGAATGGACGGAGCGCAGATGCATCAAAGTAGATGAACATTTGCAATCTTCTGTCCCCGGTGTCTATGTATGCGGTGATTTGAACGGAGTCTCTTTGTTGGCACATACCGCCGTGCGTGAGGCGGAAGTGGCTGTCCATCATATTACAGGTAAGGAAGATGCGATGAGTTATCGTGCCATACCGGGTGTGGTCTATACAAATCCTGAGATTGCCGGGGTAGGTATGAGCGAGGAAGCTTTGCAGGCCGCAGGTATTCCTTATCGAGCCGTTAAGTTGCCGATGGCTTACTCCGGGCGTTTTGTAGCCGAGAATGAAGGAGTGAACGGTGTCTGCAAAATTTTGACAGCCGAAGACGGTACTGTATTGGGAGCGCATATGTTGGGTAATCCTGCTTCCGAGCTGATTGTATTGGCAGGTATGGCTATTGAGGATGGTAAGACCATAGAGGATTGGAAACGATATGTATTCCCTCATCCTACTGTGGGTGAGATATTCAGGGAACTATAATGAAACGAGTTTTATTTTTCTTTTTACTGATTTTATCTATTCACTTCATAAACGCCCAGCCGCTATCTCAGCGGCTGGACGCTTTACTGCATGAGGAAGTTCTGAAAACATCCGAGGTGGGTATTGCCGTATTCGATCTGACCACCGGGAAATCCGTTTACCGTTATCAGGACGAGAAACTATACCGTCCTGCTTCTGTTGAGAAGATAATCACTTCGGTTACCGCCTTGGCGCAACTGGGAGCGGATTATACCATGGATACCGGTCTTCGTTATCGTGGAAAAATAGAAAATGACACGTTGAAAGGCAGTCTGTATCTGATAGGCGGTTTTGATCCGGAATTTATGGACGAGGATCTGGACCGTCTGGTAGATGCGTTGGCAAGTCAAGGCATCCGTTATGTGACAGATACCCTTGCGGCGGATGTTTCCATGACGGACTCGGTTTATTGGGGTTCCGGCTGGTGTTGGGACGATACTCCTTACTCCTTCCAGCCCTATCTTTCCCCTCTCATGCTGAATAGGGGCTGCGTGGATGTATCGGTCTCTCCTGCTCAGAAGGACTCGTTGCCCCAAGTTGTTTGTACGCCGGCTTCCGATTATTATCAAGTTCATAATCACGGGGTGAGCCGTAATCCGCAAGCCGGGAAGCTAAAAATCACCCGCAACTGGCTCAGCAATGGCAATATCATTACCGTTTCCGGAAATGTTTCTTATCCCTATACTGAGAAATTGAATGTATATACTTCCAAAGACTTCTTTTTCCATACTTTTGTCAGCCGTTTGCGCAGCAAAGGAATTGAAGCGCGAACTTGCACGTATGCCGATTGTCCTGTAACGGCCGACAGTATAGTTACGCTTTATACCGTCCGAAGACCACTCAAGGAAGTGTTGGAAAGAGCTTTGAAGAAAAGTGATAACTTGTGCGCCGAATCGATGTTTTATCATTTGGCTGCCAAGCGTTCCCTGCATAAACGGGTGACGGGAGAAGATGGAACCGATGCCATTCACGCCTTTATGAAAACAGCTTTAGGGTTTAATCCGGAGAACTATAAGATAGCGGACGGCAGCGGTGTTTCCGTTTATAATTATATCTCTCCACGTTTACTGTTGGAGTATTTGAAATATGCCTACTATCATCGGGAAATTTTTCTTCCTTTCTATGAGTCCCTGCCCATAGCCGGAGTGGACGGTACTTTACAAAACCGGATGAAGCAGACCAAGGCCCGTGGAAATGTGCATGCAAAAACAGGTTCTGTAACCGGAGTCAGCTCGCTGGCAGGCTATGTAAAAGCTGCTGACGGACATCAACTGGCCTTTGTTATCATCAATCAGAATGTACTGAAATTAAGCCGGGCGCGTGCGTTCCAAGATAAGTTTTGTGATATTTTATCTCGTTGAATTTGAGTTTTTGAATGTTCTGAAACGTATTAAGTAGCAGATTTTGCATATAATAGGACAAAATTTATACCTATTCTGAACGATTTTTGCAGCATCGGAACAAGATTGTTTCGTAACTTTGCCCAAGTCGAAATAATTCGGAATACTATAAAAACATAAAATAGCTGCTTATGAAGACAAATTATGAAATCCGTTATGCCGCGCATCCCGAAGATGCCAAAGGCTATGACACCCAAAGGATACGACGGGATTTCTTAATGGAAAAAGTATTTTCGGACAATGAGGTGAACATGGTTTATTCCATGTATGACCGCATGATTGTAGGAGGAGCCAGACCCGTAGGGGAGGTATTGAAGCTGGAGGCTATCGATCCGTTGAAAGCGCCTTATTTCCTTACCCGCCGTGAAATGGGGATCTTTAATGTGGGCGGTCCCGGTGTGGTCAAAGCCGGAGATGCCGTGTTCGAACTGGATTATAAAGAAGCGCTTTATCTGGGTTCGGGAGACCGGGAAGTGACTTTTGAAAGTAAAGATGTCAAGAACCCTGCCCAATTCTATTTTAACTCTGTTACCGCTCATCGTAACTATCCCGATAAAAAAGTGACCAAGGCAGATGCCATCGTTGCTGAAATGGGTTCATTGGAAGGGTCCAACCATCGTTGCATCAACAAGATGCTGGTCAGTCAGGTATTGCCTACCTGCCAGTTGCAGATGGGAATGACCGAACTGAAACCGGGAAGTGTGTGGAACACCATGCCGGCGCACGTGCACAGCCGCCGTATGGAAGCCTACTTCTATTTCGAAGTGCCCGATGAACACGCTGTTTGCCATTTTATGGGAGAAGTGGATGAAACCCGTCATATATGGATGAAAGGCGATCAGGCAGTCTTGTCTCCCGAATGGTCTATCCATAGTGCGGCGGCAACACACAACTATACCTTTATCTGGGGTATGGGTGGAGAGAATCTGGATTACGGTGATCAGGACTTCTCATTGATTACAGACTTGAAATAAATCATATAACTTCATTAATTTAATAATATAAGTATCATGAATCAGTATTTGAATTTTTCTTTGGAAGGTAAAGTAGCTCTTGTAACAGGCGCTTCTTATGGTATCGGTTTTGCTATTGCATCTGCTTTTGCAGAACAGGGCGCAACCATCTGTTTCAACGACATCAATCAGGAATTGGTGGATAAAGGTCTGGCTTCTTACGCTGAAAAAGGAATCAAGGCACACGGATATGTATGCGATGTTACTGACGAACCTGCCGTACAGGCTATGGTTGCCACTATTGCAAAAGAAGTAGGTACCATCGATATTCTTGTAAACAATGCCGGTATTATCCGTCGCGTTCCGATGCACGAGATGGAAGCTGCCGATTTCCGCCGTGTTATTGATATTGACTTGAATGCTCCGTTCATTGTTTCTAAAGCGGTTTTGCCTGCGATGATGGAAAAAGGACACGGAAAAATCATCAATATCTGCTCTATGATGTCTGAGTTGGGTCGTGAAACCGTTTCTGCATACGCTGCCGCTAAAGGTGGTTTGAAGATGTTGACCCGTAACATCTGTTCTGAATACGGAGAATACAACATTCAGTGTAATGGTATCGGTCCGGGCTATATCGCTACTCCGCAAACAGCTCCGTTACGTGAAATCCAGCCCGATGGAAGCCGTCATCCGTTTGATACATTCATTTGTGCCAAGACTCCGGCCGGCCGTTGGTTGGATCCGCAGGAATTGACCGGTCCTGCCGTATTCCTTGCATCCGAAGCATCTAATGCCGTCAATGGCCATATTCTCTATGTAGATGGCGGTATTCTGGCCTACATTGGTAAGCAGCCTAAATAATTAGTAGATATAAATAGAAAGAATCTGCTTGTGTCTTTGTTGATACTTGCAGATTCTTTGTATTTTTGTCTTTCAGTTCGACAAACAATAAATAGTATGAAAAAAATCTTTTTAGCAGTCGCAACGGCGTTAGCTATGTTTTCCTGTTCGCAAAAGGAGCCGGTGACTGTCACTATAACCAATCCGCTTTCCATTGACAGAAATGGGGAAATGGTGGAAATCTCTATGGCTGAAATAACAGGCAAACTACAATTACCCGATACGGCACAGGTTATCGTATTGGACGAGAACGGGCTTGAAGTACCTTATCAGATAACATACGATGATATGCTTATCTTTCCTGCTTCGGTGAAAGGGGATGCCTCGGCTGTTTATACAATTGCAGAAGGAACTCCGCAGCCGGTGGATGTGGTTGCTTGCGGGCGTCAATATCCCGAACGTCTGGATGATGTGGCATGGGAGAATGACCGTGCCGCTTATCGTGCATACGGTCCTGCTTTGCAGGAGAAGGGCGAGCGTGCCTTTGGTTATGATATCTGGACTAAAAGTGTGTCCGAACCGGTAGTGGAGGATCGTTATGACGGTGACTTGAACCGGGGTATTTCTTATCATGTAGATCATGGAAACGGAATGGACTGCTATGCAGTGGGTCCGACTCTGGGTGGAGGAACAGCTGCTTTATTCCCCGATAGTACCATTGTTTATCCCTATTGTTACAAGGATTGTGAAATCTTGGATAACGGTCCGCTCCGATTCACAGCTAAGTTGGTCTATAATCCGTTGGTTGTAAAAGGGGATTCAAGTGTGATAGAAACGCGTATCATTTCTTTGGACAAGGGGTCGCAGTTGAACAAGACTGTGGTTTCTTTTGACAATTTGCAGGAAATCACTCCGGTGGTGACCGGCATTGTATTGCACAAACAGAATCCTATGGGATATAGTTTTGATGCAGACGCAGGCTATATAGCTTATGCAGACTCTACGGAGAATGCTGCCAATAACAATGGAGTGATTTACATAGGAGCCGTATTCCCGGCTACCGTAAAAGGAGCGTTTGCCCAAGTGTTCTCCGAAAAGGAACGGAAGGAACGTGGGGATGCTTTGGGCCATGTGTTGGCGGTTAATGATTATGAACCGGGAGCCGAGTATATTTATTATTGGGGATCAGGCTGGAGCAAATATGGTTTCGAAGCCGATACCGATTGGAATAAATATTTGGAAGAATATGCCCGGAAGATACGTAATCCATTGGCAGTTGCCATAAAATAATACATATACAAGAGGGTATGCGTATACGCCACGAAAAAAACAAGGTATTTGGCTTTATCAGTCAAATACCTTGAATTCATAGCCTTGTTCCAACAGCCATTCTATGGCCCGGGGCAAGGCGTATTTCATGTTTTTCTCTGCCTTGATGGAGTCATGGAAAGTAATGATGGAGCCATTCCTCACATAATGTTTTACCTTCCTCAGTACCTGTCTTCCATTCAGCTTGTTGCTATAGTCACGGGTAACCAAGTCCCACATTACGATCTGGTATTTATGCCGCAGCACCATGTACTGCATCCAGCGCATGTGGCCATGTGGCGGACGGAACAGGTTGGTATGGATCAGCTCGTTTGCTTTGTCCGTATTGGCCAGATAGTTCTTGCTTCGGTATTCGAATCCCCGGATATGGTTAAAAGTATGATTTCCCAAACGATGTCCCCGTTCTACAATCATCTGGAATTCCTTGGGATGCTTGCGCACATTGTCGCCCACCAAAAAGAAGGTAGCCTTGATATTGTACTTGTCTAATAAATCGAGTACCCACGGTGTGATTTCGGGAATCGGCCCGTCATCGAAAGTCAGATAGACCGCTTTTTCATTCTTGTCCATTCGCCAGAAGGCGCGTGGATAAAGCCAGCGGAGTATCAGCGGGGGTTGTTCTATAAACATGAATGTGTGTGCTTTTGTTGGTTATACAAATATAAAGGTGTGGATTCACCGCAGAATCCACACCTTTTATTTACTTTCTGCCTGCTCCGCCGCCTACACGTTTGTTGAACACCTCATAGAGGTCTTCAAACTTCTTGGCATAGTGGCTTGCCATATCTGATTTTTTCTGTTGTTCACCTTCACCTTGTACACCGCCGGCAGCATTTGCGCGGGCAAGGCTCTTGTTGATCTCATCCAGAATATAGAAATTGCGCAGACAGTCCTCGTATGAACCTTGCAGGCGTTGGTCATCCAGACTCAGGTACCAGGTGATGTATTCCACCGATTTGTTTGCCAGATCATTCAGAATGGCTTCTCCCTTTTCTTTTTCACCTAACGCCAGATAATCGTCGGCCATTTCTTTTGAACTGCTCATGATGTAATCGTGGGGCACGGTGGTGCTTGGGATTACTTCCGAACAGTAGTCAAGGGCTTTCAACGCCTTGTCTTTCTTGCCTTCTTTTATCAACTGGGTAGCCAGCTGTATAAACATACGGCGGTGGGTCTGGCACATACGCATCACAGTCTCGTCGATATAGATATCCGGGTTGTTGATTCCTCCGAACTTGAACTTGTTCATCAGGTTATCGTACATTTTCTCGCTGTCGATGCGTGCGTTCAGCCGGGTGGTGTTGAACGGGGTGATGCGGTAGGCAAGACCTTCCTGCATGAAGTTGTTGCCCAAATTCAGATGATTGTCGCTACCCACCGTAATAGCCATATACAACGGACGTTCCCAATTGGTATTTGCCAGCATCTCAAGCATCATCAGCTCGCTCTTGTACAGCATACGTTTGCCTTTCAGGGAGATACTCATGTAATCGGGGATTTCACCATGCAGGGAGTCGGGAATCATCATGCCCGAGCGTTTCACTGCCTCCTTGTCCAGCTTGATGACGATGCTGTCCGTCGGTATCAGCTGTAAACCTTCTTTGGGTGAGCGTACCCAGTATTTCAGAATATTTTTCAATTCATACGGGTTGTCTCCGAATTCCTTGGCGGCTTCTTCCGGGTTCTGCTTGTAGAAGTTATTGATGCTTTCCATCACTTCCGGACGTACAGCCACTCCTTCATTATGCCCCTGTACATATTCCAGACGGCTCCATTCGATAGGCACTGCCGGAGAGTCGTATGCCTGACGCTTCATTTGGTCGATGTACCAGTCTGTTTGCAGGTAACTCAGGTTACATACACGTACATCGGTACGGAAACCTTCCGTTTCCTGGTTGTACCACAAGGGGAAAGTATCGTTGTCACCATTGGTAAAGATAATCGGGTTACCTTCTTCCTGTACGGTGCTCAGGTAGTTTTGTCCGAAGTCGCGTGCCACATAACGGTTGCTGCGGTCGTGGTCGTCCCACGTCTGGCTCACCATTTGGATGGGTACGAACAGACAAACTACAGTTGCAATGACGGAAGCCGGTTTCTCACCCAGTTTGCCTTGCAGCCATTGGGCAATACCCGCCACACCCATGCCTATCCAGATGGCAAATGCATAGAACGAACCTGCGTATGCATAGTCACGTTCGCGGGGCTGCATCGGGGTCTGGTTCAAATAAAGCACGATGGCCAGACCGGTCATGAAGAACAGGAAGAATACGATCCAGAATTGCTGGATACCTATCGGTTCTTCTATCTCTTCCCCATTCGGAGTCGTGATACGTTTTGTCTTGTAAGCCTGCCAGAACAGACCGATAAGTCCCAGAATCAACGGCAGGCAATAGAATACATTGTGCCCTTTGTTGTTTTTCAGGTCGGAGGGGAGCAGGCTTTGGTCGCCCACCAGGAACTTGTCCACAAACGGTATTCCGGTAATCCAGTTGCCATGTTCTATTTCACCTTGTCCCTGTATGTCATTCTGGCGTCCGGCAAAGTTCCACATGAAATATCTCCAGTACATGTAGTTCAACTGGTAGATAAAGAAGAACTTGATGTTATCCCATTGGGTCGGGACTTTCACCATCACCATCTGTCCGCACTGGTCGTAAGGAACCTGCACGCCTTTGATGCCGCCCAGCCAGTCTTCGTAGGCCTGTGCGTGTGCATCGCTGTACATGCGCGGGAAGAGCATATTTTGTGCATACTTGTAATCGGTCTTATGACGCACTACTTCGTAGCTGTCCTTTTCATCGGGAGTCGCTTTCTCCTTCCGTTGATACACGGGAGCGCCTTCCGTCACGTCATATACACATCCTCCGTCCACTTCTTTCAGTGCCGGTTTGGAGGCGTATGTCTGTCCGTAGAACAAAGGACGGGTTCCATATTGCTCGCGGCCCAGGTATTCTCCTAAAGTGAAGATGTCTTCCGGAGAGTTCTGGTCCATCGGAGTATTGGCGGTAGAGCGGATCACAATCAAGGCGTATGAGGAGTATCCTACCATAATCATCATGATGCACAGCAAAGAGGTATTTAAAGTACGTGCGCTAATCTGATATTTCTTGTTCAAATCAGCAAACAGATAAACGCCCAAGATTCCTAGTATGATAATGCCTATCAAGGCGCTGCTCCATCCGTAGCCATAGAAGGGGATGCCCAGCATGGCGATAGTTACCATGAAGGAGATATTCATGCGTTTGCGGCTCTTTTCCGTATAGCTTTCGTAAACACCCCAGATAATGGATGTGGCGAGTAGAATGATGTAGACTATCAGACCGCTGTTGAAAGGCATACCGAAACTGTTGACGAACAGCAGTTCGAACCATCCTCCCACTTTTACTACGCCCGGCACGATACCGTACAGCACTGCTGCAACCAACACCATGGAGCCTGTAAGTGCCAGCAGACTGCCTTTGAGGTTGGCATCGGGATTCTTTTTATAATAGTACACCAGTACAATGGCCGGAATACACAATAAGTTCAGCAAGTGCACACCGATGGAAAGTCCGGTCAGGTAAGCAATCAGAACCAGCCAGCGGTCGCTGTGAGGCTCGTTGGCAACGGATTCCCATTTTAGAATCAACCAGAATACGACTGCGGTGAAGAGGCTGGAGTAAGCGTATACCTCGCCTTCTACGGCACTGAACCAGAAGGTGTCGCTCCATGTATAAGCCAAGGCTCCCACCAGTCCTGACCCCATAATGGTAATGAGTTTGCCCAAGGTCATCTCTTTGTCATCGGGGCATATCAGTTTTTTCACCAGATGGGTTATACTCCAGAAAAGGAACAGGATACAAGCCGCACTCATCAGAGCGCTCATGGTATTGACCATTCTGGCTACTTGACTGGGGTCGCTTGTAAATTGGCTGAATAAGTTGGCGGTAAGCATAAAGAAGGGTGCACCGGGCGGGTGGCCTACCTCTAATTTATAGCCGGTGGTGATGAACTCCGGACAATCCCAGAAACTGGCTGTCGGTTCTATAGTCATGCAGTAAGTATAAGCTGCGATGACAAAAGCTAACCAACCTACCAGGTTGTTGACTAATTTGTACTGTTTCATGAATATATTATTGTTTCGTTAACGTTCAATGGGCGCAAAGATACGAAAGAAAGTTGGAATAGGGAGGCAATGGTCTGTTATTTAGTGTTATCCTTAGGGAATGCGGCAGAAAATGTTTCTTTCAGTCCTTAACGGAATTTCTATGTTTTATTGCTGGTTTGTATACTGTGTTCTGAAATTTCAGTTTGTACAGATGAAGGAAACCTTTGGATTCCTAACCTTTTTCTACTCTATGGTTAAGCTTGATTGATGGTTAGGTTAAGGTCTTTTATACGGTAAACCAGTATAGACCGCTACAGTGAACTGTACAGTCTGCTATAGTAGTCCGTACGGTCTGTTGCAGTGGACTGTACGGAGCACTGCCGGCGACTGTAGAAGTCTGCCGTAAGAAAATGCTTAATGATAAGGTGGATAGGGCTTAACCTGCCGCATGAAAAGGCTTAGGTCACGATAATCGGATTTATTCGTCGTGATGATGGCATTTCAAGATGCGGTGAGGGAAGTTTCCATGTCCTAACAGTTCGATGGGGCATCCGAAATGCTCTTCCAGCCATTCGGTGGGTACTTCCGTATCGGGATGATAATCCAGCGTTTCGTTGACGCACGCTATGGTTTTTACATTTTGCAGCACAGTGCCTATATCATGGCTTACCAGGATGATGGCCCGTTCCTTGTTGATTTCTTCCAGCAGGGAGTAGAGTTTGGCCTCAAACCGTTTGTCAATGTAGGTATTGGGTTCGTCCAGAATGACAACCTCAGGGTTTGAAACCAAGGCGCGTCCCAAGAGCGCGCGTTGCAGTTGTCCTCCACTCAGTTCGCCGATGGCACGGCTTTCCAAACCTTCCAGTCCCATGCGGGCAATAATCCGGCTCACCAGTTCGTGCTGTTCGGGGGTGTAGCGGTGGAACAGGGATTTCTGTTTGTTGAGCCCCGATAATACCACCTCATATACGGAGATGGGGAATTTCTTGTCAATACTGTTGTATTGTGGTAAGTATCCCATGGCTATTTCGGGTACTTCTTTTTCGTTCTTATAGAAACGGACACTGCCCGAAGCGGGCTTCAGTAACCCTAGTATGATCTTGATCAGTGTGGTTTTTCCGCCACCATTGGGGCCGATTACACCAAGGAAGTCACGTTCATATACCGTGAGATTGACGTGACTCAGTACTGTCTTCTCATCGTAAGAAGCGGAAATATCTGTAAGTTGTATAATGGGATTCGTCATAAGGCTCTGTTATTTGGCAAGTGCATTTGCTACATTGATCATCTCTTCCCGCCATTCATAACTTAGCGGATTAATGGGAACAACGGTGACTCCCAGTTCATCTGCTATCAGCCGGGCATTGCGGGTATCGAATTCCTGTTGGACAAAAATAACCCGGGCATTGTCCCGGCGGCAGGTTTCTATCAGTTCTTTCAGATGGGCGGGTGAGGGTTCCTTTCCTCCTTCTTCTATGCTGATTTGCTTTAATCCGTAGTCCCTAGCAAAATAACTGAGTGCCGGATGATAGATAAGGAAAGTGGTATCGGCATTCTGTAGCCGGTCACGAACGTCCGTATCTGTCTGTGCGATAATTTGTTGCAGACTGTCCAGCCGATGCTTGAAATAAGGTTCGTTTGCACTGTCCAGTTCACTCAGGGCGGAGTAGATATTACGGGCGATTACTGAGGCATTGCGTGCGGAGTTCCATATATGAGGCTCTATACCCCCTTCGTGATGATGGTCACCGTGGTTGTGTCCTGTTTCGTGTATGACGTCTATTCCTTTTGAGGTATCGAATACTTTCAGATGAGGGGCATTCGTGGTCAGTTTATCCATCCAGGCTTGTTCGAAACCGATATAGCCGATGCGCAGGTAGGCGGTGCTTTTATCCAGATTGACCAGTTGTTGGGGGGTAGGGTCGTAGGTTTCGGGGCTGCTTCCTTTCGGAACCATGCTGACTATCTTGAATTTATCGCCTGCAATGGTTTCTGTGAAATAGCGCAAGGGTTCCAGGGTGACAGTCAGGGTCGGTTTTGTGGAAGTGGACTGTTTACTGTCACAGGCGGTAAACAGGCACACTATCAGTACCATGCAGCACGAACAAAGGATACTTTTGCCGGGATGCAATGGGAAAAATATGTGATGTCTGGTTCTCATGAATGTTATCTTTTCTGTTTAACAACAACAAATATACGCAAATTGCTCATTAATCGGGTACAAATACTCCCCAAATTGCTCAATTGATAAGCAATTTCAGTCTGGTTAGAGCTTTTCATACGGCTATTCTGTGGCTGTATGAGAAGCCTTGGTTTCAGGTAAGAGATTCTATATGGCATTCTATGTACTCTTTATCGTTCTCTATAAATATGCGCTTTATATTGGGTGGGAAGTGTCTTGTCGTTTGTCAATCTTTTTAAGATGCCATATAAGGCTCTTGTATTCGTGAAGAATAAGATTTGTAAAAAAATCCTTTCAATCTTTGTTCATGTATTTATCTTACTATATGTTAAGAGCAGGAATAGGAACTGGTTGTGGATGATTGAAAATCAATGTGTTATTGTATGTATGGAAGATGAAAAAAGTATAAATCTCTTAGTAAGAGATCGACATTTCACGTGCAAAAATAAGGAAAGTTTTGATAACTAGTACACTTTTCGCGGAAAAAATATGGAATATTGTGAAAAAAAGTATTTCTTCTGGTTCTACCGGCTCTGATTTAATCTTGTATCTGTATAGTTAATATTTTGATTTAAAGCCTGTTATCGTCTGTTTGTAGATCTCTTACTAAGAGATCTGCATAAAAGGCCAATAAGAACGAATAACGAGTTTAGATGGAATACCTGTTTCTGAGACGTAAAAAGACGAGCAGCACTTCTGTAAGGCAGAAGACATTGCTCTATCGTGCCGCCGGTCGCGAATGGACGGCGCGGTTCTCGTCACTGTCGGATGTCCGTCCGGCAGACAGCCTTATATATAAAGGTATATTGTATCAGTTGGAGATACGCCGGGCGTTCCTCGATTCCTCTCTTTCGTTAAAGAAACTGAGTATGATGCTCGAAACAAACCAGACTTACCTGAGCAATGCGGTGAACCGCTACTTCGGTTGTCATCTGAAGGAGTTGCTTAACCGCTACAGGGTGGAATACGCTAAGGAGCTGCTTCGCAACGGCGGTTGTCCGCTGGGCGAGGTTCCGTCACGGAGCGGTTTCGGTTCGAAGAGTCCTTTCTATCTGGCTTTCGTCCGTCAGACGGGTATGACTCCGAAACGGTATGCGGCGCGCGAGAGGAACCTGGTGAACTTGGAAATAGAGAATGAAGTCCTTTTATAACAGTATATGTATAACCAATTTTTAGTTTTTTAAATTTATAAATTTAAATCTTTATTTATGAACAAAAAGTTTTTAAGTGCAGTTCTGTTCGGAGCCTTGATGGTTTCGTCAACAGGAACATTTGTGTCTTGTAAAGACTATGATGAGGACATTGACCGCATCGACAAGGAACTGGTCGATATCAAGTCGGCTCTTTCAGCTTTACAGGCAAAAGTTGATGCTGGTAAGTATGTTACCAACGTAGTGAAGAACGGTGACGGTATCACTGTAACCTGGAGTGACAATTCTACAAGTACCATTGAAACTATCAAAGGTGACAAGGGTGAAGACGGTAAGAATGGTACAGTTGTGACCATCATTGACGGTTACTGGGCATTTGACGGTGTGAAATCTGAATATCCTGCAAAAGGAGATAAGGGTGACAAGGGTGACCAGGGCGAACCGGGTGATGCTGCCGCTGCCGGACATGATGCAAAGATTAGCGAAAACGGTTACTGGATGGTATGGGATACCGAAAAGGCTGCATACGTTGAAACAGAATATATTGCCGGTGGTGCGGTAGCTGCACAAGTAAAAGGTGGCTGGAACATTACTGTAAAGGATGAAAATGGTGATGAACAGACTATTTTTATTCCGAGCAGTGCTACTATGGGTTATATGGATGTCTTGAATGGTGCTAATCCGATGTATGCACTTTATGGAATTAATGAGAAGGATGTTGAGTACGGACCAGCCAAAAAAACTTTGAAGAAAGGTTTGTACACCACTCTTGATCGCGACTTGGAAGTTGTGGTTAATCCTCAGGGAACAGATGCTTCTGCTTATTCATTCAACTTGATGAACTCTGCCAATGTGGATACAGAATTGCCGTTTAAGGATGCTGTTCCGTTTAAGGGTGTATTGACTAGAGCCACTTCTGAAAATGCAGTATGGGTATTGCCTCATGACTTTGTCCGTTATGAAAATATTGATGATGCCAGAACGAAGAACTATCTGTTGTTCAAGGCTAATGACGGTGCAAAACACGCTTTGTCTCTGACTGCTACTTTGAATGAAACAATAATTAAAACTCCGTATGATTTGAGTGCTCAGTTGAAGAAGATTGGCGAAGTTAATGTAGGTTTGCGCAACTTGGAAAATTGTGCAGTTAATGTAGATTATACTCCTATTGTTTCTTATATTTCTCCGTCTGTAGATGCAGCTGCTGTATATGACTACTGGATTACTTTGGAACAATCTGCCAAGAACTTGAAGAACGCACAGTTGTATGGTGTGGAAATAGATAAAGAAGGTCATAGCTTCAAGTTCACAAGAGAAACAGGAGTAAATAACTACATTGAGTTTGTTTACAACTACATTTTGATGGACGGTACTATCGTACAAGGCGATAAAGATGCGCCTCACTTCTTTGCTTATCAGCGTGAAGAAATGGCAAATGCTCATGAAATTACTTTGGAACGTCTGTATACTCCGATGGATGCTAAGTTAATTGTTGAAAACGACAAGGATCCTAATTATAATCCTGAACTGAGACCTACTACTGGTTCTTGGTCTGCTAATGAGAAGCAAGTATTTGCTCTTAATACTAAGGCTTATTCATTGGATAAAATAATCAATGAAATGAGTGCTATAGAAAAGGCTGTATGGAAGAGTGCCGTTGAAGCTGGACGCATTGATTTCGAATTGATTGGTGGTGAAGGCGAAAACAATGAATATTGGGATAACTGGACAAAAGGGTATAATGTTCGTTATGCTATTGTGGACAACACCATAACATTCCAGTTCGTTGTATCTGAAGGATATCCGTATAACTTCACTTTGAAGAACGCTTATCAGTTGACTTTGACAGTGAAAGATGAAGACACCAACACACCTGTTGCTTCGATCATCTTGCCATTCGAATTCACTCAGCCGACTTTGGATATTACTCGTGTAAACGGTGAGAAGGCTATCTGGAATGACAAGAAGAATGTATTGAGCATTTATGGTGACTTGGTAAAAGAAGGCGATGTAGAAATTATGAGTGTTCCATTCTATGAAGCATTTACTACTGCATATGCTAAACAATATACTGTATTTGGTTCTACAGCTCAGTACTATACTTTGAGCCATAATGAAAATGTAGATAATTGGTTTACTTATTCCGGTTATGAAGTGTTAGGTCAAGATTATGCTACGAGACTTCAGAATATTCCTTTGACTAATATCGTATATTCAAGTCTTGCAAAAGAATGGAATACACGTACTCTTGTTGGAAATGTAACTACTGGAGAAGCTAATCTTCCGATAGTTGCCAACTACAGGTTCTACGGAGTATATCCGGCAACTAAGGAACAAGTATCAGACTTTACTCTGAGATTCGCTAGCTTGATGGGTGACGCTAAGAAGGTAGAAGCTAAGAAAGAATTTACTTCTAACAATGTAACTCGTGAAGTGGTTCTGACAGATGCTGACTTTACTTTGGTGGATGCTTTGGATGATACATTCTATCTGTTCGACGGTGTTAAGGCTGACGGCAATGTGGATAAGCGTTCTGATATGAACCTCCGTCAAGGATTTGAAGAAGGTACTGAAGGATTCGCTACAAACTTCACGCTGGCTAATGCTAATGCATCTGCATACTATTACAAGAACGGTAACAAAGTTGCTATCCCTGTTTCTGTAGGTACGGTTAACACTAATGCTAAATTCGTAACTAATGCTAATACCAAGACCAGAGCTTGGGAACCAGGCACTATCAGTGCAACAGATGTTATCGTTACAGATCTTAGCGCTAACGAAGCTGTGAAGAGTGGAGGCTATGCTGCTGTTCCTGGTGGTATCATGATCCAGTTGCCTTCTAGCATTGGTACTACAGAACCTGTTACTATCGAATTCAAACTGAAAGATGTATTCGGTGTAACTAAGACTCTGAAAGTAGTTGTTAAAGCTGCAAAATAAACTTGGTTAAAAAACTGCTTCCCTCTCGTGGGGGAGCGGTTCCTTCTAAACAAATGAATTTATCAGGAAACGATACAATCCCAATTCGGATAAAGTTCATTTTTTCAGCAAGATAAGACTTTCTCCGACAGGAGAATCTTATATAATAAAAACTTTAGATTTATAAAACAGAATCTCTGGCTTGTGACAAGCCGGAGATTTTTTATGTATATAACGGCAATCATCTCAGCGTGGAGAAAGAATATGAAGAATCTATGACGGATTCAGCGATGAATGTTTCATGGTAATTTGCTGATAAATATGCAGTTATGCGTATATGACGGATTTGAAGGATTTTACAACGGTTTTACTGTTTTAGGTGAAACTTGACCATTCATCAGTTTCGGTCCTAGAAGTTTAATCAGACTTGGTTGCCCGCAGTATCTCGCGTTTTCCCCCCGGAGGGCCGGGAAGGCGTTCTACTGTGAATCCGGCTGTTTGCAGCATCCTTCTTACCACCCCTTTGGCACAGTAAGTTGTCAGGATACCTCCTTCATTCAATACCTTATATAAAGTGTCGAAAAGAGATTGTTCCCACATTTCGGGTTGTTTTTCGGGAGCGAAGGCATCAAAGTAGATGATATCGTATAAGGGAACGGCGGGACGGCTGCTTTCCTCCGTATTGAAAAGCCGGGTAAAATCATCTTCAATTTTATGTAATGTGAACCAAGGGGATACCTCTGTTTCTGTGTTCCAGGGCGCCCGGTGAATGGCGTAATAATCCTCCTCATGCTGTTTGCCGATCAGGCGGGGGTAGTCCAGTTGCTTCAAGGTTTCTTCGGCTAACGGATAGCGTTCGATACCGGTATAATGTACTTTCCGTCGGGTCTCTTCTGCTGAAAGCAGTGTCAGAAAGGCATTCAGCCCTGTTCCTAGTCCTATCTCCAGAATGTGGGGCTCGGAAACGGGAGAATGCTTTAATCCCATTTCGATAAAAATATGTTGTGACTCCGTCAGTGCCCCTTTCACCGAATGATAATGTTCGTCCAGTTCGGGTACATAGAGGGTATAACTTCCATCTGCTGTTTGTTCCAGTTTCATAATTTTAATGCATTAAAGCGGAGGCTTCCAATACTCCCCATACCAATAAGGCGTAGCGGAGTATCTTTCCGATGGTCATAGCGAGAATGACAATCCATATATTGGCACGCATCATGCCCAATACAATGGATATGGCACTTCCCAAAATAGGGATAAAGGCGAAGAAAGCCATCCAGGCACCCCGTCCGTGTACAAACCGCTCCGCACGGTCCATCTTCTCTTTTTTTACATGAAAATATTTCTCGATCCATTCCATATTGCCCAGATGTCCCATCCAGTAGCAGGTCATGCCTCCGGCAACATTGCCGGCGGTGGCGGCGGTTATACTGATCACCGGGTCTAAGCCCAACGGACCTACACAGGCTGCCAATACGGCCTCCGAACTGAAGGGGAGAACACTTCCGGCTATAAAAGAGCCTAGAAAAAGACCCCAATATCCCCAGTCGATCAGGAATTGAAGAATTGCATCCATAAATTGTATATAGTTAGAACTATTAATAGAACAAATGTAATGATGAAAAAGATGCCGGTAAAGCGGTTGTGGGTTAAAGTAAATAAATGTCCTGTTAAAATGGATCCTACAATGATCTGCATCTGCAACAGGATGTCGAAATGCTGTGGCTGTAAGATACCCAGTAAATAAATCCAGGCTTCAACGGCGATCAGGAAAAAAAGGAATATACGCGTGCGTACCTTGTCTAAATAAGAAACATGGAAATAATGCACGCTGCTGACCAGTGATATCAAGGTGATGATTCCACAGGATATGATTCTGTCCATCCCTAATGTCCCATAACTGATGGGTTGAAAATGAATAAGCTCCTGTAAAGGGTGATAGAAGAGATTCATTTTGTCGTAATAGAACGCATAGCCGAAAAAGAGCCAGTAGGGCACACAGAGTCCTGTAAGTCCGGCAAAGAAACTTTTGAGTGACAGGGATCTGAAACTGATCATCCCCAAATAGAACAGAGGTACAAAGTAAAGCAACTGTGGAAACAACAGGCTTCCCAGTCCGATGAAAAAGAAAGCGTGGAATATACTTCCCGCCGGATAGGGAGATTCGTAGCTGCTGAATAATTGGGAAATAGCGATCAGAAAAGTGAGTGGCGCAAAAACGGCATACTGGAAGGAATGCAGAAACAGGCAGGCCGTGGACAGGAATACGTAAAAGCTGACATGCAAGGTACTGCGTGTCCGTATCAGCGTGAAGGCGGTGTTTATCTCGATCAGCAGATAGGCAGTCAAAGCACAGACCAGCAAATTGATTACATCCTGCCATTCATTGCCCGTGATGATCCGGAGAAGCAGGCATATAAGGATGGCAACAGGGAAGGTGAATCTTCCCTTTGCCATATCTATTTGGAATTTGTCATAGCCTGCCATGGGGTGATAGTCCGCTGATTACAGGTCGAATCCAATATCTGAACGGAAATATTTCTTGTCGAAATTGATTTTCTTCGCATTGGCGAATGATTGTGCCAAGGCTTCTTCTTTATTGGCACCGTAGGAGCTGACTGCAATGACACGTCCGCCGCTAGTGACTACCTGTCCGTCTTTCAGTGCTGTTCCTGCATGGAATACAATGCTGTTTTCAATCTCTTCTACTCCGCTGATGGCAAATCCCTTGTCATAATGTTCCGGATATCCGCCGGATACCAGCATGACGCATACTGCCGAACGGGGGTCTATCTCCAGGACTTTTTCCTTCAGATTGCCTGTTGCCACTCCTTCAAGCAGTTCCACCAAGTCACTCTTGATGCGCAGCATGACACTTTCCGTTTCCGGGTCGCCCATGCGTACATTGTATTCAATGACCATCGGTTCGCCTTTTACATTAATCAGGCCGAAGAAGATAAAGCCTTTATAGTCGATGCCTTCTGCTGCCAGTCCTTCTACTGTGGGGCGGATGATACGTTCTTCCACTTTTTCCATCCATGCTTTGTCGGCAAACGGAACAGGAGATACACTACCCATACCACCGGTGTTCAGCCCTTTGTCGCCTTCGCCGATGCGTTTGTAGTCTTTTGCTTCGGGCAGAATCTTGTAGTTCTTTCCATCGGTCAGAACGAATACGGAACATTCTATACCGCTCAGGAATTCTTCAATCACTACGGTGGCGGAAGCGTCACCGAACATTCCGCTCAGCATTTCTTTCAATTCTTTCTTGGCTTCTTCCAGGGTGGGCAGAATCAGTACGCCTTTTCCGGCGCAAAGACCGTCGGCTTTCAGTACGTATGGAGCTTCCAATGTTTCCAGAAAGGCTAATCCTTCTTCCAGATTTGCGGCAGTGATACTTTTGTAACCGGCTGTCGGGATATTATGGCGTTGCATGAAGCCTTTGGCGAACTCCTTGCTGCCTTCCAGTACCGCACCCGCTTTTGAAGGCCCGATAACAGGAATGTTTTTCAGCGCTTCATCTTTTTTGAAATAGTCATAGATTCCTTTGACTAACGGGTCTTCGGGACCTACCACTACCATATCTATATTATTCTTTACTACAAACTCTCTGATTGCTGTAAAGTCATCTGCTTTAATCGCTACATTCTCGCCTACATTACTTGTGCCGGCATTTCCCGGGGCGATATAGAGTTTCTCGATTTTGGGACTTTGAGCAATCTTCCATGCCAGGGCGTGTTCACGTCCGCCTGAGCCTAATAGCAACAGTTTCATAATCTTATCTTTTGTTTATTTTAAGTGGTCTTCAAAATAGCGTGTAATGCGTTCATACAAGTGCACACGGTCGCGTCCGAACATATTATGACCGTCGCCCGGATACATAAAGAAATCGGGTTGGGTTCCGGCATCAATGCAGGCACGGAGGAAACTGATGCTGTGCTGGGGAACACAAGTGGGGTCATTGGCGCCAATGATCACTTCCAAGCGTCCTTTCAGGTTTCCGGCTCTCAGCTTCAGGTTGGCGTTCTTGTAGCCTTCGGGGTTGGTTTGCGGAGTATCCATGTAGCGTTCGCCGTACATTACTTCGTAGTAAGCCCAGTCGATGACAGGACCGCCGGCTACTCCTACTTTGAATAGTTCGGGGTAAGTCAGCATCAAGTTGGTGGTCATGAAACCACCGAAGCTCCAACCATGTACGCCAATGCGGTTATTGTCCACATAACCCAATGATTTTAAGAAATCCACTCCTTTTACCTGGTCTTTCATCTCTTCGGTTCCCAATTGGCGGAACGTACAGTTCTCAAATTCCAGTCCCCGGTTGTCACTGCCCCGGTTGTCAACGGTCAGCATGACGTAACCCAGTTGTGCCATGTAAATATCCCATCCGCGGGCGTCATAGTTGCGGTTGTTGTGGATTAGTTGGGCATGTGGTCCGCCATACACGTAGATTACGGCCGGGTATTTTTTGTTGGGGTCAAAATTCACCGGCTTTATCAGGCGGTAGTATAAGTCGGTCTTGCCGTCGGCTGCCTTGAGGGTACCGACAGTGATTTCGGGCATATTGTATGCTTCCAACGGATTGGTGGCGGTCAACAGGCTGATAGTCTTTCCCTTTCCGGAAGTGGGAACGATCTCGATATTCCGGGGAATGGTGAAAGAAGTATAATTGTCTATCACATAGTTGCCGCTACCGGACAGTTGTACATGATGCATACCGTCTTTATTGCCGATGAGGCGGCGTTTGCCTGTCTTTACATTCACAGCGTATGCGTTGCTCTGCAAAGGGGAAACCTCTGTGCTCATGATGATGACTTCCTTGGTCTTTTCATTGAATCCGAGGATGTTTTGTACTACCCAGTTGCCTTGGGTAAGCTGTCTGGTCTTGTAGCTTTCCCGGTAAGAACCTCCGGCCGCGGCTCCATGTGATTCCGGATATATGGAAGTCTTGGTGTCCATCAGGTAAAGATGGTTGTAGCCGTCGCGCTGGCTCTGATAGATGAACTTCGTGTGGTCCCACGGCAGAAAGACGATGGGATGTTGGGGCTCTACATATTTAGTATGCTTCTCTTCGTAAAGGGGATTGCTTTTCAGTGGCTCTCCTGTTTCCGCGTCATAGCAGCATAGCAGGGCATGGTTCTGGTCACGGTTCAGTTCAATGACATAAACGCTTTTTTCGTCAGGACTCCAGCTGATATTGGTAAAATAACGGTCGGTAGGGTCGCCGGCTTTCAGATAAACTGTTTTTTGGGTCGCCGGATTGTAGATGCCGACAGTCACTTTGTGGCTGGTCATTCCTGCCATCGGATACTTGTCCGGCTCCAGTGTCGCTATGCGGGTGGAGGTATTTACTTGTGGATAATCGGTTACCATGCTTTCGTCCATGCGGTAGAAAGCAAGCAGATTTCCTTTCGGACTCCAGAAAGTACCTTTCGAGATACCAAATTCCTGACGGTGTACACTTTGTCCGCATACGATGCCTTTCGGTTCGTCGGTGACTTGTTGCGTTTTCCCGTCGGCAGTCGTTACAAACAGATTGTTGTCAAGGGTATAAGCCAATGAACGGCTTTCCTTGTTCCAGTCCTGGTTGGCGGCTTTAGGAGAGAGAGGCTGACTCCATATTATTTCCTTTTTAGTTAAATCGATCAGCACTTTATTGGATGTGGTATTTACCAGCATCATCTTTTCAGCGTATGGGAAAGATGCATTCCTGAAGTGGTTGATTTTCCCTAATTCCTTGTTTGCCAACAGTTCATTCACTTCCTGCAAAGTGATAAGTACGTTTTCCTTCCCATTTGCCGGCTGGATGGTTTTTACCTCTTCTATGTCGGCGTTGATGCATACATCTCCCCACCATTGCAAACCATACAGGTTTTGTGGAAGCAGGTTATAATAATTGTTTCCTCCCGGCATCAAGTCTTCCAGTGTGAAACTTTTCTTGTCTTGTGCCCATGTTACAGATGAAGCCATGATTAATAAGGCAATCAGATTGATTAATTTTCTCATAACTGTTTATTCTTCTGTCTTTTCCTTATTGTCGTCAAATTTACGGGGACTGCTTTTGAAATTGTCGCGGCCTTCACGTCTGTCACCAAAGTTGCGGTGTTCTCCTCTTTTGAAATCGCCACGTCCCTCACGTTTGTCATCAAAAGAGCGTCTTTCTCTGCGCTCTCCTCCTTTGTACTCTCCGTGTCCTTCACGTCTGTTGTCAAAACTACGACGTTCTCTGCGTTCTCCATATTCTACCTTTTCCGTGTTACGGCGCGGGCGGATTTCTTCCCGGCGGGGCTTGAATTCCTGATCGGCGTTCTCACTACGGAATTCTTTGAATTTGCCGTTGAATAATTGGTATTTGCGGAATTCACATTCCAACGAACCGTTGAACAGGGGGATTTTTATAGAAGGCTTTAAACCAATCTGGTCGAAACATTCTTCACGGTAACTTAGTACCCATGCATCATTGCCGGTGAAAGAGTGTTTCAGACGTTCGCCTATCATTTGATACAGGCCCAGCAAATCATTGGTTGAGATACGTTCTCCATAAGGAGGGTTGGTGATGATGATGCTTTTTTCTTTGGGTTGCTCAAATTGCTGGAACGGTTGGATTTTTAAGATAATCTCCTTGCTCAGTCCGGCTGCTTTCACATTGTGAGTGGCAATTTCATTTGCTTTCGGATTATTGTCATATCCAAAAATCTTATGTGTGAACTCACGTTCCTGTGAGTCGTCATTGTAGATGCGGTCAAATAGTTCCTGATCAAAATCGTTCCACTTTTCAAAAGCGAACTCCTTACGGAATACGCCGGGAGCGATGTTACGTGCTATCAGGGCGGCTTCGATAGGTATTGTTCCTGAACCGCACATCGGGTCTATCAAATCACATTCGCCTTTCCATCCGGTCATCAGGATCATACCGGCTGCCAGTACCTCATTCAAAGGAGCTTCTACAGCTTCCTGGCGATAACCCCGGCGGTGGAGTGACTCGCCCGAACTATCCAGTGACAGAGTGCATTTATTTTCGGCTATATGGATGTTCAGTGCCACATCGGGATGGTTGATGCGTACCGAGGGGCGCTCTCCTGTCTTTTCACGGAAATAGTCCACAATGGCGTCTTTTACTTTGTAGGCTACGAACTTGGAGTGACGGAACTCGTTCGAGAAAACCACAGCGTCTACGGCAAAACTTTTATCTTTATCCAAGAAGTCTTCCCACGCAATGGCCTTGATAGCTTCGTAAACTTCATCGGCATTCTTCGCCTCAAAATGTTTGATGGGTTTCAGGATGCGGATGGCAGTACGCAGGCAGAAGTTTGCCCTATACATCATTTCTTTATCGCCCGTAAAGGCTACCATGCGTCTTCCTACTTCTATATTGCTGGCTCCCAGCTCGGTGAGTTCTTTTGCCAGTACTTCTTCCAGTCCCTGGAAAGTCTTGGCGATTAGCTCGAATTCTTCCTTCATCTTAAATGATAATTACGTAATTTCAATTGATGGGACAAATTTAATGATTTTCTGTTTGCTAATCAATTATTTAGAGAATTAATCTGTTTGATGAAGCAAAAAAGAGGATGAAATCGGGGCGTCCACGCTCCTTGCCGGGGTCTTTATTTACCTTTGATTATAAAAATTCTTTGAAAACGGAATTGGGTATATCTGTGGAATAAATTGACAAAATATGTATCCGGCAATGTAATTGTTATCCTATAGAAATAAATTCTACACAGGAATTTGCCATTTTTGCTGAATCAAGAAACTTAAATAGAAATCAGAATGAAAATGGAATTGACGGATGAGAAACGTAAGGGATATGTGGTTTGTGCTTTAATGATACTGGTCTCTTGTTTGTATTTGGTTTATTTGGGGTACAGTCTCTACCGTATGGGGCATGCTTAGGACAAAATGAAACCATATCTGTATCACACAGGTATGGTTTCTGTAAGAGAAATTCTATGATTAATAGGTTGAGTGACTTTTATGCGAATTCTTCTGCCAGATAGACTTCGTTTATTTCGCAGAAAAACTCATCGGCGATATCTGACAGGGTTTCCAATGCTTCTTCGGCAGTTTCGCCGTAAGTGCAGCATTGGTGGTAGTCTGTTAAAAAGGCGTAATATTCCCCGTAGGGTGTACATTCTATCTGATATTCATTGCTTTTAAGTTCCATATATACCTCCTTTTTTATCGTACTGCAAATATCTTGTTTATCTGTTACAAGAAGGTGTACAGGAAGTTACTGTTTTATTAAAAAGTTTGCTGCCATACTACTTTTTAGACCATTTTGTGATGTCAGCATTTCTATGATGGCAAAGGGGTTTTATTCGTCTTTGTTTTTTCGCTGTACGATACGTGATCCGGCAGGTACATTTTCTGTTACCCAAATATTACCTCCTACGGTAGCACCCTTGCCAATAGTAACACGCCCTAAAATGGTTGCATTGGAATATACAATGACATCGTCTTCTAAAATAGGATGGCGTGGAATGCCTTTAATGGGATTTCCATTATTGTCTAGCGGAAAGCTTTTAGCTCCTAATGTTACCCCTTGATAGAGTTTCACATTATTTCCGATGATGCTGGTCGCTCCGATTACTACACCTGTACCGTGGTCGATAGTGAAATGGTGTCCTATTTGTGCCCCCGGATGAATATCGATACCGGTTTCCGAATGTGCCATTTCTGTAATGAAGCGGGGGATTAAAGGTACACCCAGTATTAACAGCTCATGTGCGATGCGGTAATTGCTGATAGCGCGGATAGCCGGATAGCAACTGATGATTTCACCAAAGCATGTGGCGGCGGGATCACCATAATATGCGGCTTCTACATCGGTAGCCAGAATGCGGCGGAGTTCGGGCAGTTTACTGATGAAACGAGCTGCCAGCAAAGAGGCTGTTTCTCTGCACGGTTCATTGTCATCGGTTGCATTTTTACTGTTTTCCTGTCCGAAGCAAAGTCCTGCCAGAATTTGTTCGGTCAGCAGACCGAACAGGGTTTCTACATTTACACCGATATGGTAGTTGATGGTATGGCTGTTAACGGTGGAATTACCAAAGTAGCCGGGGAAGATAATGGCGCGTGCCAATTCTACTATCTTGTATAGGGATTTGGCAGATGGTAAAGGATCTCCATCTTTGTGTTGGTGGAATAATCCTTTATAGGACTGGCTTTCAGATAATTCATCTACTGCCTGCGTTAATATTTTCGTGTAATTGAATGTAGTCATGAACTGAATGCTTTAGAAGGACAAAAGTAAGTAAATTCTATATTATTGCCAATAAATAGAATGAATATTGATGTTAATCCTTTATTTTTGCAGAAAAAAGGGAATATTTATGGTAAATAAGAAAAATCCATTTGCTTTTAAGGCAAAACAGGAAACTAAAAAGAAGTCTGGTGGTAAACGGATCGGCAAATCGAAGCCGGATAAAGCGAATAATCAGTTGAATAGAAGAGTGAAGTAAATGAAACTATTGTCTTGTTGTAGGGGAAGAACCAGTCTGCCCCTACAACAGGATGTTAATCTTTATTTCTCGACCAAAGCGAAATCAAGTTGCTTTTTCTCCAGATTGGCGCGGGCCACTTTAATGGTAACCGGATCTCCCAAACTGAATTTTTTGTGATGCCGGCGTCCCGTCAGACAATAGTTCTTTTCATCGAAATCATAATAGTCATCACCAAGGTCACGCATGGGAATCATACCTTCGCACTTGTTTTCGTTCAGTTCCACATAAAGTCCCCATTCGGTAACTCCGGAAATGACTCCATCGAACTCCATGCCTAGGCGTTCACCCATAAACTCTACTTGTTTGTATTTTACAGAGGCACGTTCCGCATTGGCGGCGATTTGTTCCATTTCAGAGCTATGGTCACACAATTCTTCGTATTTCGCTTCCTGTACCGTACGTCCTCCTGCCAGATAGCGGGTGAGCAGACGATGAACCATCATATCCGGAAAACGGCGGATAGGTGAGGTAAAGTGAGTATAATAGTCAAATGCCAGACCATAGTGGCCAATATTATGTGTGGAATAACGGGCCTTTTGCATGGCACGCAAGGATACGGTTTCCACCAGATTTTGTTCTTTCTTGTTCTTTATGTCGTCCAGTAAACGATTGATGGATTTGGATATCTCAGTTTTGCTACCCGATGTACGTATCTTATATCCGAAGCGATTGATAAACCAATTCAAGTTCTCCAGTTTATCGGGGTCCGGAAGGTCGTGGATACGATAAGGGAATACTTTGGCTTTCTTGTTTTTAGGTACTTTACCGATTTTTTCGGCAACCGTGCGGTTGGCCAACAACATAAATTCCTCTATCAACTTATTGGCCTCTTTGGATTCTTTGAAGTAGACACTGAGCGGTTTGCCGGTTTCGTCTATCTCAAATTTCACTTCTACGCGGTCAAAGTCAATAGCACCGGCAGCCAATCTTTGTTTACGCAGGATTTGTGCCAGTTTGTTCAGTTCCAGAATTTCTTCTTTGTAGTCGCCTTCACCCGTTTCAATCACTTTTTGCGCCTCCTCATAGGTGAAACGGCGGTCGCTCTTTATAATGGTGTGCACGATGCGCGAGTCTTTCACCTCTCCCTTTTCATTCATATTGAAAATGACGGAGAATGCCAGTTTCTCTTCGTCGGGGCGGAGGGAACAGATGAAGTTGCACAGCCGTTCGGGCAACATGGGGATGGTACGGTCTACCAGATAAACGGAAGTAGCGCGTTTTTCAGCTTCTTTGTCGATAACGCCTCCTTCTTTTACATAATGAGTAACATCGGCAATGTGTACGCCTACTTCCCATAGTCCCGGTTTGATGAGACGGATGGAGAGCGCGTCATCAAAGTCCTTTGCATCTTTAGGGTCAATGGTGAAAGTTGTTACATTGCGGAAATCTTCACGTTCTGCATAGTCCGCCTCGGAAATCTCTGCCGGAATCTTTTCGGCAGCGGTTTCTACATTCTTGGGATATACGTAAGGTAAGCCGAATTCGGCCAGAATGGCATGCATTTCAGTTGTGTTTTCTCCTGCTTTTCCCAAAATATCAATGACTTGTCCTATCGGGTTTTTTGCCTCTTCGGGCCATTCTACAATTTTCACGACCGCTTTGTCCCCATTCTTTCCACCTTTCAGCTTATCTTTCGGGATAAAAATATCATTTGCCAGAGTGCGGTTCTCGGTCAGCAGAAAGGCGTAGAATTTCTCTACTTTCAGTGTGCCGACAAAAGTATCGTTGGCACGTTCCAGAATCTCTATCACTTCACCTTCCGGGTTCCGGTTCTTACGTTTGGCAAAGAGGGCTATTTTTACTTTGTCATTATTCATGGCATGTGCCGAATTACGTTCGGCTATGAAAATGGTTTCTCCACCATCATCGGGGATGAAGGAGTTCTTGCCATTGCTTTTACGCTGAAAGACACCAGTCATAATCAGGCCGTGGTCGTTCAGTTTGTAGTGTCCTTTTTCTACTTCTTGCAGAAAATCATCCTCAATCATTTCAGTAATGATGTCGGCACAAAGCATTTTAAGAGGATGTGTAGTAAGGTTCAGACTGCTTGATAATTGTTTCAGACTGAATGTTTCGTTCGGTTTTGTGTGGAATAAGCTTATCAGTCGTTCAGACATTTCGCTTTTTTTCATGCGTTTCCCTGCTTTTTTTTCTTTCTTTTTAGCCATAAGGGGATATATTTATGTATTATGTGCTACAAAGTAAACAAAATAATTGGAATAGCGGTTCAATAGATACATTAAATTTGGTTGAATCTAAATGAAACGTGCTATCTTTGTCCGTTCTAAAACAATTGTTATGACTGAACTTGATAAGAAAATCAGGGAAAAAGAAATTTATAGAGTTACATTAGTGGGGAGTTTCGTTAATTTCTTGCTGGTTATTTTTAAATTCCTTGCCGGAATTGCAGGGCATAGTGCTGCTATGTTGGCAGATGCAGTTCATTCTCTATCTGACTTCATTACGGACGTAGTAGTGATTCTTTTTGTACGTATATCCAATAAACCAGTGGACAAGAGCCATGATTATGGTCATGGGAAATATGAAACATTGGCTACTGCTTTCATTGGTATGGCATTATTGGGGGTAGGATTTGGAATATTGTGGAATGGAGCAACAGATATATTGGTTTTCCTACGAGGTGGGGAACTTCGTCAACCGGGAATGTTGGCATTGGTTGCTGCCATTATTTCTATTCTGTTGAAGGAAATACTTTATCAATATACAGTCAGAGTGGGGAAAAGATGCCACTCACAGGCTGTTGTGGCGAATGCGTGGCATCATAGGAGTGATGCATTATCATCCATTGGTACGGCTGCCGGTATTGGCGGAGCGATTTTACTTGGTCCTCATTGGGCGGTACTCGATCCTATTGCCGCTGTGACAGTCAGTTTCTTTATTATGCGGGTTTCCATCAGGCTGCTGGTTCCTTGCCTAGATGAATTGCTGGAAAAGTCTTTGCCGGATAGTGTGGAACGTGAGATAGAGGGGATTGTGTTATCTTTTGATGGAGTCAGCGAACCGCATCATTTACGCACGCGGCGCATCGGAAACAATTATGCTATAGAGATTCATATACGCATGGATGGGAACATTTCTCTGCATAAAGCGCACGAGACGGCAACTGGTATTGAACATAGATTGAAAGAAAAGTTTGGAGAGGATACTCATGTGGGTATTCATGTGGAACCGGTGAAATAACATACGAAGAATGAATAACGAAGAATTTGCACAAAAGAACACTTGCTGCTTAAAGAAAGTATTGGTAACCGGAGCAAGCGGATTTATTGGCAGTTTCCTGGTGGAAGGAGGATTGGAGAGAGAGATGCAGGTATGGGCTGGTGTACGTAAAAGCAGTAGCCGTACCTATTTGAAAGATCCTCGCATTCAATTTGCCGAATTGGATTTTGCTCATCCCGGAAGATTGACGGAGCAATTGGCTGTTCATAAACAATTGCATGGGGGATGGGATTATATCATTCATTGTGCCGGTGTAACTAAATGCCGCCATAAGGACGAATTTGACAAAGGCAATTATGTCTATACCCGTAATTTTGTAGAAGCTTTGAGAACCTTGGACATGGTTCCCCGGCAATTTGTCTATATCAGTTCACTTAGTATTTTCGGTCCTATTCATGAAGATAATTATGCACCCATCAGTGAGCGTGATACGGCAATGCCCAATACGGCATATGGGGTCAGTAAGCTAAAGTCGGAACATTACCTGCAATCATTGAATGATTTTCCGACAGTGATTTTCCGTCCTACTGGAGTTTATGGTCCTCGTGAACGCGATTATTTTCTGATGGCGAAGTCTATCAAGCAGCATATAGACTTTGCTCCTGGTTTTAAAAGACAGGATCTTACTTTTATTTATGTGAGGGATTTGGTACAAGCTGTTTATTTGGCAATAGAACATGGAGTGCGGCAGCGCGCCTATTTTGTTAGTGACGGAAATGTCTATTCCAGCCGTACTTTTTCTGATTTGATACAAAAAGAACTTGGTAATCCGTGGGTTATACACATTAAATGCCCATTATTTATTTTAAAAGTTGTATCTTTGCTCGCTGAATTTTCAGCGCGTTGCCTGGGAAAGGTAAGTACGCTGAATGCTGACAAATATAAAATAATGAAACAACGTAATTGGCAATGCGATATTTCACCCTTGGTGGAAGAACTGGGATATCGTCCTGAGTACCCTTTAGACAAGGGAGTAAAGGAAATCATTGCATGGTATAAGAAAGAAGGATGGCTTTAAATTTATTCAAACGGGTAGACAGTGTGAAAGGATTGTTTGCCGTTGAGAGCATTAGTCTGATATATAATGCCCTCACGACCATAATGGTTTTAATATTATTTCCTCGTATGGACCACCCTGTAATTATGCTTTTGGAGCGTGCAGGCATTGTGGCCATTACGTTTGCATTAATATATTTGTATCGCAAGTATCCGTGTAAACTTACGGCATTTATACGAATGGCTGTGCAGATGGCATTTTTAGCGTATTGGTATCCCGATACCTTTGAATTTAATCGTCTTTTTCCCAATCTGGATAACTTCTTCGCTTCGGCGGAGCAGTTTTTGTTCCGTTGCCAGCCTTCGGTAGAATTTAGTGAACATTTTCCTTCCATGTGGTTCAGTGAACCATTTAATATGGGGTATTTCGCTTATTATCCAATGATTGGGATTGTGACTATTTATTATTTCTTGTTTCGTTTTGAGTGGTTTGAAAAGGTTTCTTTTGTGCTGGTCACTTCGTTTTTTATCTATTATCTTATTTATATATTGGTTCCGGTTGCCGGTCCGCAATTCTATTTCCCTGCTATCGGAATGGACAATGTGATGGCGCAGCATTTCCCTGCTATCGGTGATTATTTCAATAATAATGATATTCTGCTGCCCGGTCCCGGTTTTGATCATGGTTTCTTCTTTAATTTGGTAGAGGCCTCACAGGAAGTGGGGGAACGCCCTACTGCTGCTTTTCCTAGTTCGCATGTCGGTATATCTACCATTGTGATGATTATGGCCTATCGCGTTAATAAGAAACTATGTTATTTCTTGGCACCGTTCTACGTACTTCTATGCTGTGCTACGGTCTATATTCAGGCGCATTATTTGGTGGATGTTATTGCCGGCTGGATTTCGGCGGTATGTATTTATATTGTGGCTACTTATATGTATAAGCGTTGGTTTGCTTCTGTAGTCTTCCAACTTGTGCTGAAATAGTTTTAAAAAGTATATAAAAGCGTACAGGGTGTCCATTTTCGGACACCCTGTTTTGTTTATACCTTGTTGATTTTCAGTGATAAATGTTGCTGGCATGAATATTGCTTTAAAAATAATGGCTAAACGTTGCAACGTTTGGCATAGAAATAACGTCTAATGAATAAAACAAAAATAGTATGAGAAAATTAGTATCAACTTTAATGGCGGTGACCCTTATGTTAGTGTCTGCCACAGCATGTGCAGAGAGAATAACTCCTAGTAAGAACTATGTTACCAAAAAAGTGAATGTGGGTAGTTTTAATGCTATCTCTACCAGTTCTTCGGTGGATGTAATCTATACTCAAAGTTCCGGTGGACAGGATGTGGAAATATATGCTCCGGACAATTTGGTGGACTATATTGATGTCCGTGTAGAGGGTGGAGTACTTAAGGTTGGTTTTAAATCACCAAGAAACAATTTTTCAATAAACGGAAAACATAAAAAGGAAGTAAGAGTTTCTGCTCCGGCTGTGAACAGCTTGAAAGCTTCCAGTTCCGGTGATATTATTATAAAGAATGGACTGAAAACGAGTGGGAAAGTTACTGTTAAGGCTAGCAGTAGCGGTGATGTAACAGGAAGCACTATTTCTTGTGATGATTTTGCGGCTACCGCTAATAGTTCGGGTGATGTGATTCTGGAAAAGGTATCTTGTACGAATTTCTCTGCTGATGCCAGTAGTTCGGGTGATGTATCTGTCAAGAATCTGAACGCTGCTGATGTATCTGCTGATGCCAGCTCTTCCGGAGATGTGATTTTGGCAGGTATTTGTGAGAACGCTTCTTACAGAGCCAGTAGTAGTGGGGATGTAAAGGCAAAAGGTATGAAGGCGGTCAATGTAACTGCCAGTGCCAGTTCCTCTGGTGATGTGGAATGTTATGTGACCGGTTCGCTGACTGCGAAAGCATCCAGTAGTGGTGAGGTGGCTTATAAAGGCAATCCTAAAGATATTGATTTCTCTCCCAAAAGAGGTTTGCGTAAAATGGAATAGATAATGTGTTAATGCTACAATATATTAATGTGCCAATTGGCTGTGCTGTATTCCGCATGGCAATTGGCACATTAGCATATTAGCACATTGTAGCATTAAGAATTCATTCCGTAATTCCCCCTGATATAATCCAAGATACTGAAAAGTTCTTTCACGGTTTCGGCACGGAGCATGGCGATACGTGTCTCTTTAAAGTTGGGGATGCCTTTAAATAAGGGAGAAGCAGCCAGATGGCGGCGTACATGAAGAATACCGCGGCGTTCGTCAAGCAGATTCACACTGTCCAACACTTCCTGACGGAGTACATTCAGCCGCCACTCAAAAGAAAGGGCAGGGAGTTCCTTACCGGTTTCTATATAATGTTTTACTTCCTTGAATATCCACGGGCGTCCAAAGCTGGCTCGGCCAATCATAATAGCGTCTACTCCATACTGGTCAAAACACTCTTTGGCACGTTGTGGCGTAGTTATATCCCCGTTTCCAATGATAGGTATATGCATACGGGGATTCTTTTTTACTTCACCTATTAAACTCCAGTCCGCTTCACCAGTGTACATTTGTGCACGGGTGCGTCCATGAATGGTCAGTGCTTCAATGCCGCAATCTTGTAATTGTTCTGCCAAATCTACTATAATTTTATGCTCATTGTCCCAGCCTAGACGTGTTTTTACAGTAACGGGAATTTTTACAGTGTCCACAACAGCACGGGTAATTTCCAACATCAGCGGGATATTTTGCAGCATACCTGCACCGGCTCCTTTACCGGCAACGCGTTTTACAGGACAGCCAAAATTAATATCCAGGATGTCAGGATGCGCCTCTTCCACTATTTTCGCCGCTTCTACCATTGTTTCCGTGTCTCTGCCGTAAATCTGGATGGCTACGGGGCGTTCCTCATCGTTGATATTCAGCTTCTGCATCGTTTTACCTACCGAGCGTATCAATGCATCTGCCGATACAAATTCGGTATATACCATATCAGCACCGAACTTCTTGCACATCAGGCGAAAAGCGGGGTCTGTTACATCTTCCATCGGAGCCAGGAAAATAGGGTATCTGCCCAGGTCTATATTTCTAATCTTCATTGTTGTATGTTTATCTTTGGGTTACAGAAAAGTCAGATTCATTTGAGTATTAATTTATAATCTGTGTGAATCTGTGTAATCTGTGGTGAAATCAGGCTGCAAAAATACGGAAAAAAGCCTACCTTTGCACATATATTAATCAAAAGAATAATGAAAGCTTCTATAAAAGACTTTGAAATAATGGCTCCTGTAGGTTCACGTGAGTCGCTGGCGGCAGCCATACAGGCAGGTGCGGATTCTATTTACTTCGGAATTGAGAGTCTGAATATGCGTGCACGTTCTGCCAGTACATTTACTGTCAATGATTTACGCGAGATAGCACAGATCTGTGATAAACATGGCATCAAGAGCTATCTTACGATCAATACCATTATTTATGATGAAGATATTGCTTTGATGCGTACCATTGTGGATGCGGCTAAGGAGGCAGGCATCAGTGCCGTGATTGCTGCGGATGTGGCGGTAATGGCTTATTGTTGCGAGGTGGGGCAGGAAGTACACCTTTCCACCCAATTAAATATCAGTAATGCCGGAGCGTTGAAATTTTATGCTCGCTTTGCCGATGTAGTGGTATTGGCACGTGAATTGAATTTGAAGCAGGTGCGGGTGATTTATGATACTATCCAGAAGGAACAAATTAAAGGTCCGAATGGAGAATTGGTCCGTATTGAGATGTTCTGCCACGGGGCACTCTGTATGGCAGTGTCGGGCAAGTGTTATCTCAGTTTGCATGAGATGAATGCTTCTGCTAACCGGGGGGCTTGTATGCAGATATGTCGCCGTGCATACGATGTGAAGGATAAAGAGAGTGATATTGAACTGGAGGTGGACAATAAATACATCATGTCTCCTAAAGATTTGAAAACTATTCATTTTATGGATGAGATGATAGAGGCTGGCGTGCGTGTCTTCAAGATCGAAGGGCGTGCCCGAGGACCTGAGTATGTACGTACCGTGGTGGAATGTTACAAAGAAGCTATTTGTTCTTATCTGGAGGGCACTTTTACCGAGGAGAAGAAGCAGGCTTGGGATGAACGGCTGAAGACCGTATTCAATCGGGGATTCTGGAATGGGTATTATTTAGGACAGCGTTTGGGTGAATGGAGTAAGAACTATGGTTCGGAGGCTACTGAGCGTAAGGTGTATGTGGGTAAGGGAATCAAGTACTTTTCTAATATTGGCGTTGCAGAGTTTCTGGTGGAAGCTGCTGAGATGAAAGTAGGGGATAAGCTTCTGATCACAGGACCTACTACAGGAGCAGTATTTCTGACGTTGGATGAGGCGCGTGTGGATTTGAAACCGGTGGATGTGGTAAGAAAAGGTCAACATGTATCCTTTAAAGTACCCGATAAGGTACGTCCTAGTGACAAGCTTTATAAGTTGGTTTCTCCTGAGGATTTGAAGAAGAAATAAAACAGAAAGAATGTGTTTCTAAAGAGATATTGAAATTTAAATCTCTTATGATTAAAATCCGAAGAGAAGCTCCCTTTTCTTATTTTATGTAGCAATGAATAAAGTAAGAAAGGGTAGGATATCATGATGATACAGATTATTATAAAGCTGTTTCATTAATCTATTTTGAGTTATCCTTTGGAACTATAAATTTATTAATGAATACTCTCTTTTGATTTGTTTGAGAACAATAAAAAACCCGTAACAGTTCATTTTGCTACGGGTTTTTACTTTGTTAGAGTTTGCTGTTATTTGGTATAAATTGAGAGTTTAGGATGATCCTTGTAAAGGTTTTTGTTCGCCAGCTCTTCCGAATCCGTAATTCGGTACAAATAATATTTACTGTTTGGACAGAATGCACTTTTATCGGGGAAATTGAAGAAACGATGTCCTTGAGTCTTTTTCTTCAGGGTGTGAGTTTGTCCGTTTTCATCAGTGTAAATATAGTCAATGGGACCTTCGGGATATGCTTTTCGAACTACAGCCTGTTGGTTGCGGATAATGTCTATCAAACTGAATCCTTCACCCCATAATTCTTTACGGCGTTCTAACCAAATTGTTTCCAATAGGTCTTGTTGTGAAAGATTTGTATTAATGGTTTTTGCTCCTCTGGCTGTTTTTAAATCATTTAATTTGTTAATAGCATCTGGGTCATTCAGATGTGCCTTTGCCTCTGCATTTATCAAATAAATTTCGGCAACGCGCATCAATACGATATCACCAAGTTGGTTTTCGATATCGCGGAATCTGAATTTAGAGTTACGCATCCATACATAGGCTGCTGATTCAACGTCAGCTCCCGGATCTGTAGCCCAGAACAGCATTTCTTTACGATAATCACCATCTTCGAACAAATCACGGAAGTAAGGGTCTACATTGAAGCTATAATAGTATGATCCTTTAGTTGTAGTATCTAAATAATGAAACTGATAACTGGCATTACTTTGATCGTTGGTTTGAGCATGCCCCCAAATCCATTCTTTATTGTCTACAGAATTGAATCCGGCTTTATATTCACTCTCGGTCATTAGATAATTGTTTTTAGCTAACAATTTGTCTGAGTAAGTTTTAGCTTTCTCCCATTGACGAGCATAAAGACAGGCACGTGAGAGAATACCTAGGACAACTTCATTGTCAATTTTGTGTTTGGCGTCACGTACATAAGTTTCGGGAATAAGTTCTAATGCTTCTTCCAAGTCATTGATAGATTGCGCATATACTTCACTGACACTTGATGCAGGTTTTCCTTCAGCTGCAATTGTTTCATCTGTTGATTGTGTATAGATAGGTGCACATACAGCATCTGGATCTTTATCAATGGCAAAAGAATAACAAGAAGCTAGATGTAAATATAGAAAACCACGTAAGGCTAACGCTTGTCCCTTGATTCGATTTCTGTCAATTTGTGTACCTTCAGCAGCGTCAATATTATCTAATATACCATTGCAGTCATTAATAACACGGTATGCTAAAAGCCAGCTTAGGGTGTTTGTGCCCCCTTTTCCATAAATAGCGGTAAATTCATTGTGTGCTCTAAAACCATATTTGGTGTTTAGTACTACGTCAGAACCCATTGCATCATTTGCACGTAACATTGCTCCATAGCCAGGGTTGGCGTAGGAATTGAAAGTTTCCATCAGGTAGTTCCAACCACCATTAAGTACTTTTTCGGCATCTCCTGTTTTACCGAAAACAGAACCGGCATCTACATAAGTTGTAGGAATTGTATCCAAATCGCAGGAAGTGAGCATTATACTTCCCAGTGCGACTGAAAATATATATTTAAAAATAGTTTTCATATTCTTCTTTCTGTATTAAAGTTTCACATTGATACCGAATGAAATAGTTTTCATTGCCGGATAGCGATAGTAAGTAGAGCCTCCGAAAGTTTGCTCTGGGTCTAGACCTTGTTGTTTGGCTAATGTCAGCATATTTTCTGCTTGAAAAAATATGCTTGCATCTTTCAGTGTCAATGTGTTCAGCAATGACTTCGGCAGATTGTAAGAGAATGTAATATTCTTCAGACGTAAGTATGAACGGTCAACTAAGAACCGGTTTGAAGAGTTTGTCCATGAGCTTTTGGGAGAAGTAGTCAGACGCGGTACATCGGTATAGGGATTTTCAGGAGTCCAACGGTCTAACATATCTACGCTCCAACTGGTACCTGTAGGTCCTTGGCTCATCAATGAAACTTTATCCCCATTATAGATTTTACCACCAATGGAATAAGAGAATAAGAATGATAATGTAAAATCTTTGAATGAAAGATCTGATTGAAGACCGCCAGTCCAGTCTGGTAGTGAATTGCCACATTTTACTTTGTCGTCCGGTGTGGTTGATGAATAGTCTTCTGTGGTTACTTTTTCTCCGTTGGTATTGTAACGATACCACATAGGATTACCATTTTCAGGATTGACACCAGCCCATTCTACTAAATAGAAGTCATATAACGATCCTCCTTTTACCCATTTCTTGTTGCCACTCCACATTTCTTCGGCAGGTAATGAGGTTATTTTGTTTTTATAGGTAGTAGCATTAAAAGAAAGTTTCCATTTCCAATCTTTAGTCATGATAGGATATCCTGAGATTTGGAATTCCCATCCATAATTTTTGATGGCACCAATATTTTCGTCCATACTTGAGAAACCTGAAGATGGAACTAAGTCTTTAGAGAATAATAAATCTTTGGAACGACGTTCAAAATATTCTATTGTACCATTTAGACGATTGTTCCAGAAACCAAAATCCAAGCCGATATTAGTATTTAGATTGGTTTCCCATGATAAATTAGGAGTTGCCAGACGATAAGCGTGCAAACCGGATTCACCGAGGTTATTACGTATGGAATAGAGCGCCTGATACGCATAATAACCTACCTGGTCATTGCCTTGCGCTCCGTAGCTGGCACGCAATGATAAATTAGATAGCCAGTCTGATGTGTCCTTCATAAACTCTTCCTGCATGATTTTCCAAGATGCGCCTACTGACCAGAAAGTACCCCAACGATGATCCGGATGGAAACGGGAAGAACCGTCAGAACGGACAGAAGCCGATAAGAAGTATTTTTGATTGTACGAGTATTCAGCACTTCCAAAGAAGCTTAACAGCTTGTATTGGTCGCTGTTTCCGCCAAAATCACCTAAAGAGGAAGCTGCGTCGGGCTCATAAAATCCATCCATGATGACTTTGCTGCGGCTTCCGCCGAAATTGGAAGTGTTATATTCATAGTACTCCTGACCGGCCATCATACGGATATCATGTACATCATTGAACGTGTGTTGATAATTAATGACATTATTAAAAGTCATGCCTGTAGTGCGGTAGTTGTATTTGCTTACGCTGCCACCACTGATAGAACCTGTACCGTAAGTAGGATTGGTGTAGTCATGATTTGTTTTGTTGTTATAGTCAATATTCAAAGACATTTTGTAAGAAAGTCCTTCGATAGGAGTTATTTGGATAAAGCCACGTAAAGAAGCAGCATCGCGTTTTATCTCGCTTTTATCGTGTGGCATGGAAGCCAGCAGATTATATTTTGCATACGAGTTAGGGCGATACTCACCATAATCGAACATACGGTTACCATTTTCGTCCAATAAATATGCTCCAGTTGTCAAGTCACGTTGATACACTGGATAGAATGATGGTAATGAACGGGCAAACATGACCACATTGGAGATTGTTGAGTCATCTTGCTTGGGATAGTCTTGAACAGAATGAGTTCCTGATACATTCAATCCGATCTGTAACCATTTGCGGATATCTGAAGTCACGTTGGCGCGGAGAGTATAGCGTTTGAAACCAGAGCAGATATAAGCACCTTGGTCATCCATGTAACCTGCTGAAACAAAGTACTTGGAGGTTTTGCTACCACCACTTACGCGTACATTTAAATCTGTATAGTGCGCATCTTGTGAAAGGGCGTCGTCCCAGCTGTCGTCCCATAATGGTTTGGCGCCTGCTACCAGTTTTCCGTCATGGCCGATTGGTTCAGGATAAGCACTGCCATAAGGATTGATGCCTAGATTGCCTGTAACATTGCTTGATGCCCATACAGCAGCTTCTTCGGCAGAGTAACCGTTGTCCATACGATAGTTACGCATGGCTTCCCAATATAATTCATAATATTGGTTTGTATTCAACTGGTCGTAGTCTGCCCGTGCACGGCTTGAAAAACCATATTTGGCAGATAATTCAACGGTGGGTGCGCTATCTTTATTTCCTTGTTTGGTGGTGATCATAATTACGCCGTTTGCTGCACGTGAGCCATACAATGCAGCGGAAGCTGCATCTTTCAATACAGTGATTGACGCAATATCTGAAGATGCTATGGAGGAAAGAGCACCATCGTAAGGAACACCATCAACCACATAGAGGGGATTGGTTGAAGCGTTTACAGAACCAACTCCACGAATCAGGATAGTTGCGTCTGATCCGGGTTGACCGCTGGAGGAAAAAGACTGTAAACCAGCTACAGTTCCTTGCAGTGCTTTTGATACACTACTGACCTGTGCTTTTTCAATAGTACCGGCGGCAATATAGCTTGCAGACCCTGTAAATGTGGATTTTTTGGCAGTACCGTAAGGAACAGTTATCACTACCTCATCTACCATTTGGGCTGCTTCCTTTAATTCTACGTTAATCACTTTGCGTCTGTTTACCGGTATAGTTACTGTTTCGTAACCTACAAAAGAGAAGATCAGGCTTTCATTGCCGTTAACCTGAATCTGGTAGCTGCCATCGATAGAAGTGATGGTACCGCGAGTTTGTCCTTTTACAGCTACTGTGACACCAGGCATTTCTTCGCCTCCTGCGGTGACTTTACCAGTTACTGTAATTTCCTGTGCATATGTAATCATGCAGAATAGCAAGCTACATAATAATGAAGAAAATCTGCTCATATAAACTTGGCTTTTATTAGGGGTTTGTACATTGCCATTTTTCAGGCATTATATATTGAACTCTCTTTCTAAAATTGTGATGCTACCTTTTTTATCATTATCATATTTCCTAATAGTGGTTTTATGGCCATCCAAACCTCATTAGGGTCTCTTTTTGCTTGTGTATTTTATAATTGTGATATTCAATAACAATCGCAAATATATGTATTTTGATTTAAATAGGATAATATATTTTAATATTTTTTTTCATGGTGAACCTGTTGAAAGTCAAAACTATACGGAATTTTATTAACGTAGTTAAAATAGGAATTGTCTTATTTAAATATTGGGCGGATAGATCAAATCTATTTGTTTATCGCATTCCTGTGTGTTGATTTGTTTAATTTGATTTCAACAGTAAATCTACTTGAATATCAAAATGAATAAAAATATTTTTTAGACATATTTTATTGCTTGTTGTATGTTTATTCGTTTGTGGGCTATTCGTTTTTCAGTCGGAAAAGTATCGTTTGCAGAGAGGAGATATAGTAAATTAAGGTAAGATAGGAAGGATTTCGCCTAAAATGTCTATCTTTGCAATCCAATAACAAATAAGTGTACGTACATATTATGAATATAGAAGAAAAACTCACCACGTCCATTATCAGCGCTATCAAAACGTTGTACGGACAGGATGTACCCGGAAAAATGGTACAACTGCAAAAGACTAAGAAAGAGTTTGAAGGACATCTTACTTTGGTTGTTTTCCCTTTTCTGAAAATGTCTAAGAAGGGGCCTGAACAGACCGCACAGGAAATAGGCGGATACCTGAAAGAGCATGCTCCCGAATTGGTTTCAGCCTACAATGCAGTGAAGGGCTTTCTTAATTTGACAATTGCTTCGGATTGTTGGATTGAACTTTTGAATTCTATTCAGGCTGCTCCCGAATACGGTATTGAAAAGGCTACGGAAAACTCTCCGTTGGTGATGATTGAGTATTCTTCTCCCAATACAAACAAGCCGCTTCATCTGGGTCACGTCCGTAACAACCTGTTGGGAAATGCCTTGGCAAATGTCATGACGGCAAATGGCAATAAGGTGGTCAAGACCAATATTGTGAATGACCGTGGTATCCATATCTGTAAGTCCATGCTGGCCTGGTTGAAATATGGTAACGGTGAAACACCTGAATCATCGGGTAAGAAGGGGGACCATTTGATTGGTGACTATTATGTAGCTTTTGACAAGCATTACAAGGCTGAGGTAAAGGAACTGACAGCTCAGTACCAGGCTGAAGGCTTGAATGAAGAAGAAGCTAAGGCTAAGGCAGAGGCAAACTCTCCTCTGATGCTGGAAGCTCGCGAGATGCTCCGTAAGTGGGAGGCGAATGACCCTGAGATCCGTGCCTTGTGGAAGAAGATGAATGACTGGGTATATGCCGGATTCGATGAAACGTATAAGATGATGGGAGTTAGTTTCGATAAAATTTATTATGAATCGAATACCTATCTGGAAGGTAAGGAGAAAGTGATGGAAGGACTGGAAAAAGGTTTCTTCTACCGGAAAGAGGATAACTCTGTATGGGCTGATTTGACTGCCGAAGGACTGGACCATAAGTTGCTTCTTCGCGGTGACGGTACTTCTGTTTATATGACCCAGGATATCGGTACTGCCAAATTACGTTTTCAGGATTACCCCATCAACAAGATGATTTATGTAGTGGGTAATGAACAAAACTATCATTTCCAGGTACTTTCTATCTTGCTCGACAAATTGGGTTTTGAATGGGGCAAAGGATTGGTTCATTTCTCATACGGTATGGTAGAGCTGCCCGAGGGCAAAATGAAAAGTCGTGAAGGTACAGTAGTGGATGCGGATGATTTGATGGAAGCAATGATTGAAACTGCTAAGGAAACTTCTGCTGAATTAGGTAAATTGGACGGTCTGACCCAAGAAGAAGCCGACAATATTGCCCGTATTGTTGGTTTGGGTGCTTTGAAATATTTTATCCTGAAGGTGGACGCACGTAAGAATATGACTTTCAACCCGAAAGAATCGATAGATTTCAATGGCAATACAGGACCTTTCATTCAGTATACGTATGCCCGTATCCAGTCTGTATTACGCAAAGCGGCTGAAGCAGGTATCGTTATTCCCGAAATCATTCCAGCGGGTTTGGAACTGAGCGCAAAAGAAGAAGGTTTGATTCAGATGCTGGCTGATTTTAAATCGGTTGTCAAGCAGGCAGGCTCAGACTATAATCCTTCCATTATAGCAAACTATGCATACGATTTGGTGAAAGAATACAACCAGTTCTATCATGATTTCAGTATTCTGCGTGAAGAAAACGAAGCGTTGAAAGTCTTCCGTCTGGCATTGAGTGCCAATGTGGGCAAGATTGTGAAGACAGCAATGGGCTTGCTGGGTATTGAAGTGCCTGAACGTATGTAAATGGCAAAGAAACAGAAATATTATGTAGTATGGAAAGGTGTCAATCCGGGAGTTTATGACTCCTGGACTGACTGCCAGCTACAGATAAAAGGTTATGATGGCGCACAATACAAGTCATTCGAGACCAAAGAGGAGGCGGAACACGCCTTGGCTTCTTCCGCTTTTCATTATATAGGCAAGAATGCTGTTAAAAAAGAAGATACTCCTAAACAACTTCCCGAGAACTTTGATATGAACTGCCTGGCTGTGGATGCCGCTTGCAGTGGAAATCCCGGACCGATGGAATATCGGGGCGTTTATTTGCTTACGGGACAGGAGGTTTTTCATTTCGGTCCTGTTTATGGAACGAATAATATTGGAGAGTTTCTTGCCATTGTCCATGCCTTGGCATTGATGAAGCAGAAGAATATCAGTATGCCTGTTTACTCGGACAGCCGTAATGCGTTGAGCTGGGTGAAACAGAAGAAATGTAAAACTAAACTAGAGCGGACTCCTCAGACGGAGAAACTTTTTCAAATGATAGAACGGGCCGAAATTTGGCTGAAAGAAAATAAATATACCACACCTTTATTGAAGTGGGAAACCGACCGATGGGGAGAGGTCCCGGCTGATTTCGGACGGAAATAATAAAGAACTGAAGATATGAAAAAGAGGATTGCTTATATCAGCTTGTACTTTTTTACGGTCTTACTGATATTTATTCTACAGAAACCATTATTCATGCTCTATAATGGTTCCATTGAAAAAGGATTCGGGTTTGCCGATTATATGCAGGTAATGGTTCATGGCGCCAGTCTTGATGCTGCTACGGCGGGATATCTTACTGCATTTCCATTCTTGTTGGTACTGATAAGTATTTGGTTTAGGAAATTCCCTTTGAAAAAAATACTTTACGGGTATTATATTTTGGCTGCCGCGCTTATTTCTATCATTTTTGTGGTAGATATGGCATTATACACATTCTGGGGATTTAAACTGGACGCATCTGTTTTTCTTTATATCGATTCACCGAAGGAAGCTTTGGCGAGTGTTTCCGTCGGATTTATCTTGCTGAGGGTTCTTGCCATCTTGTTACTCATAGCCCTGAATAGTTGGGTCTTGCTGAAAATCACGCCTTCCGTTTTGACCGCCACCCGGAAACGGATAGCGGGAACTGCGGGAATGCTGTTATTAGGAGGTGTGCTTTTCATCATTATACGTGGTGGTGTAACGGAATCCACTTCTAATATAGGGCAAGTATATTTCAGCAACGAACCTTTCTTGAATCATTCGGCGGTCAATCCCGATTTCAGTTTGTTGTCTTCTATGGGTAAATCCCAGGATTTTGCATCAGAGTTCAATTTCTTTGATGAAGAGAAGCGGGCTGCATTGTTTGACGGACTTTATCCTACAACAGATGGGGATAGTATTATTCAAGTCCTGAATACCAAGCGTCCCAATATTCTTATTATTTTGATGGAAGGTTTTGGAGGTGCTTTTGTAGAACCTTTAGGCGGTCTTCCTGATGTGACACCCCACTTTAACCGTCTGTCAAAGGAAGGGATCTTTTTTACAAACTGTTATGCCAATAGTTTCCGTACCGACCGTGGAACAGTCTGTACTTTCAGCGGTTACCTTGGATTGCCTACGGCATCGGTAATGAAAATTCCTGCCAAGAGCCGTACGCTGCCTGCTATAGCTGAAGGATTGTCCAAGGCGGGTTATAAAACAGATTTCCTGTATGGAGGTGATATCAACTTTACCAATATGAAGAGTTATCTGCTGAGTACCGGTTATCAGCGTCTTACAGCCAATACAGATTTTTCATTGGCCGAACAGACCAGTAATGCCTGGGGAGTGAATGATGATATTACTTTTGAATATTTATATAATCAGTTAAGAAACCGGAAGGAAGAAGGGCCTTGGCATACTGCGTTTCTGACACTTAGCAGTCATGAACCTTTCGAAGTTCCTTATCACCGGCTGGAAGATAAAATTCCCAATGCCTTTGCTTATACAGATGAATGTCTGGGTAAGTTTATTGACCGGTTGAAGCAGACTCCCGCATGGAAAGATCTTTTAGTTATCTGCCTTCCCGATCATGGTTTCTATTACCCGCGTGAGGGGTCTAATGCGATGCCTCGTTTTTATCATATTCCCTTGTTATGGTTAGGTGGAGCGGTAAAACAGCCTATGCAGGTGGACAAGATTATGAATCAGACCGATTTGGCAGCCACTTTGTTGGGGCAGCTTGGGCTGGAACATACTGCATTTACGTTTAGCCGTAATGTATTGGGAAGTGATTATAAGTATCCTTTTGCCTTTTATAGTTTCAATAATGGGTTCTCATTCAGAGACAGTACAGGGGTGACGGTGTTTGATAATAATTCCGGCAGTATTCTTTTTGATGAGCCTGAAGCTGACGAATCCCGTCTGGATAAGGGTAAGGCGATATTGCAAACCGTTTATGATGATTTAGGGAACAGATAGTAAAACTTGGACGCGGACTATATGAATCAGTATGGAATTCATATAGTCCGCGTCCCAATCGGTGCAGAATCTGCCGGATATAACTATTTCCGTTTCTCGTTGAACTTGTACATGATTACCGTATTGCGTAAGTCGCAACTTCTGTAATCTGTATGGAAGACCTCTTCCAGCTGATACTTTGCATTGTAATTCTTTAAAAACTCCTCTTGTGCATTTGCAGAAAGTATGACATACCCTTCTTGCGGATTTTCCAGTGTGAAATTCCGCATTTGGTTATTCATATAATAATTTGTACAATAAAACCGTATCATTCTGTCTGTATATGAATAAACGACTCCTTCAGGCACCTGTTTTCTGATATCCTCTGCCAGATGCTTATCGGATTTTACAGCTAGTATTGTTGGCTGATATACCCCGTCTAAAGCGACAAACAGGCAAAGAACACAACCGGTGATTCCATAGAGGAGTGACCCCGTACTACTTTTTTTGATAACCAGCCTTAATGTACAGATGGCAGCCACTACCGGCAATACTATAATCAGCCATTTGGAAATAGAAAAGGACGTGCTTTCCAAAGCTTGCATAAACGCTATGTTTTCGGCAGCATGACGTCCGTTGCCCCATATGCTGTCCGGTATCATCTGACAGCGTACAGCAAAAAACACCGCGGTGAGTAACAAACAGAGCGAGGCGAAGATATAAGCCGATATTTTGAACACTTTCGCCCCTTTTTGCATTAACGCCTCCAGATACTGGGCAATCAGTACAGCCATAAATGGATAGATAGGCAACAAATAGACGCTGCGTTTGCTTTTAGGAATACAATAGAAGACAAAAATAGCGATAATCACTATCCAGATAAACAGCTGTATGGGGGATTGTGAGCGGATGTTATCCCAAACCTTCCTGATGCGTCCGGTGAAAGAGTTTCCTGCGGGCAGCAGGTGCATTTCATTCCATTTCAGTCCGAATAGTGAGATAAGCAAGACCAATGTCCAAGGTGTCCACCCCCATATAATGGTCAGGAAGTTATACCATAAAGGGTTGTGATGCGACGGGTATGACATTTTGCCGACAAAGCGTCCGGTGTTTTCCTCCAGCATCAGGTCCATAAACGGCTGTCCTCCCTGTAGCCAGGCCGCATAAAACCAGATTCCCAATGGAATAAGGGAAAGCAGCCCGATTCCGAATAAGGAAAGGAAAGTCTTGCCGAATGAGCGTCCCCGTATCAGCTGGTAAATACCGATACACATACAGGGGAATATAGAACCCACAGGTCCTTTGGTCAGCGTGCCGCATGCCATCAGCACGACAGCCGTCCAAGGTATTCCCTTGCAGCCTTTTTCGTCCCAGCGAAATAGTAAGCAAAGTGAGATGACGATGAAGGAAACCTGTAGCATATCCAGCCTGCAAGCCACCGCCGCCCGGTGCACTTCGAATGAAGTGAGCAGTAAAAGGGAGGTAATGACTGCTGTCTTTGTATCCTTATAGCGGGCTACGAATCCGAAAAACACGAACTGCATAGCTAGAAAAGCGATAGCGGACGGCAGACGGGACGAGAATTCGCTCACCCCTCCGAAAATGGCGGAAATAGCTGCAATAGACCAATACAGGAAAGGAGGTTTATAGGCGATGTCTGTTCCGTAGTTCAAAGGCAATATCCAGTTGCCGCTTTCCAACATCGAGTATGCCACAATTGCTTCGCGCGGTTCCCCTTTAGAGTAAAAAATAGTTTCTCCCAAAAAGGGGATTATTACAAGTGTGCTTAGTAAGGCTATGAACCAAAATGCTTTTTTCTTGTCTGACATATATTTTTCGGTCTTTTATATTTACTGTCGCAAAAGTACGAATAATTCTTTAGTAATACCTAACTTTGCATTTTAAATCAATGAAAATGAATAAACTGAAACAGATACCCGAGTTCCTGCGATTTGTAATGGTAGGCCTTTTTGCTACAGGGCTGCACTATGGCATTTATTTTGTCTTGCAAAAATTCATTCAGGTCAATGTAGCCTATACCTTGGGATATGTGCTGAGTTTTGTTGCCAACTTTTATCTTACGGCTTATTTTACTTTCGGGCAGCCTCCTTCCTGGAAGAAAGCTTTTGGCTTCGGGGGGGCACATCTGACAAATTATCTGATACATATCGGATTGTTGAATCTCTTTCTGCGGTTGGGTTTTTCCCGTCCGTTGGCTCCCATCCCAGTGTTTCTCATTGCCATTCCGGTAAATTTTTTATTAGTGAGGTTTGTTTTCAAACAAAAGTAATATCTTTGAGGAGTCTTTATGATAGTGAAGAATGATATGAAGAAAGTGACTCTTTTGATTCCGGTATATAATGAGGAAGCGATGCTGCCCACTCTGTATCAACGTTTGATAGAGCTTGTCAACCGCAATGCCGTTTATGAGTGGGAAATCCTGTTTGTCAATGATGGCAGCAGCGACACTACGCTGGAATGCCTCCGCCGGCTGAGGCAGCAGGACAAGCGGGTGAATTATGTCAACCTTTCGCGTAACTTTGGTAAAGAGGTAGCCATGCTGGCGGGTTTTGATTACGCCACCGGCGATTGCTGCGTTGTGATGGATGCTGATTTGCAGGACCCTCCGGAACTGGTAGACCAGATGCTGGAATATTGGGAAGAAGGATATGATGACATTTATGCCAAACGGCGTACCCATGGCGAGGAAAGCTGGTTGCGTCGTCAGTTCTCTCTGGCTTTTTATGGTATACTTCAGCGGATGAGCCGTATTGATATTTTGCCCAATGTGGGCGATTTCAGACTTCTGGACCGTCGTTGTGTGCTCACGTTGCGTCGTCTGCGCGAATGCGAGCGTTATACAAAAGGATTGTTTTGCTGGATAGGCTATCAGAAGAAAAGCATTGAATTTGATCGCGGAGACAGGCTGATGGGCCATTCCTCCTGGAACTTTCTCAAGCTGTTGAATCTGGCTGTCGAAGGGATAACCTCTTTCTCTATCGCCCCTTTGCGTATTGCCACGGTATGCGGAGTGCTCTGTTCAATCTCCAGTTTTATTTATGCCATTTATTTTCTGATAAAGACCGTGCTTTATGGTGATGAAACGGCCGGCTTCCCCACTTTGATCATTGTCATGCTCTTTTTAGGTGGCATCCAGCTTTTCTCTTTGGGAATTATAGGAGAGTACGTGGGGCGCATTTTCAAGGAGACCAAAGGCCGTCCTACCTACATAGCCTCTGATTATAACGAGGAGAAGTTGGGGTATGACCGTTAAGGAAGGCAAGACGGTGAAACCCGTCCCACCTTATTGTCCGTTAGCTTTATTGACAGTCTTGTGCTCTTTTACCAGATACTCCGCACTCTGCAATGTGGAGAAACAGTATTTTTTCATCACGTAGAATGTACTGTCCTCCCCTGTTACAAGTTGCAAGGCATTTCCTTGCTTCTTATATTTGAATTCCTGCCGGTCATGTGGAGAATAAATATATAGGTGGGTTGTATCTGTAGCCGCTATCAAATTATCGGCGGAGAAATAGACATACGGGCGTTGTTCTGTTAACAAATTTATGCCGAAGTCGTTTTGGGTATAACTCATGTTCAGCAGTCCGAGTAAAGTCGGTGCCACATCAGTCTGGCCGCCTGGCTCTTGTCTGATTTCGGGCTTGATGCCTTTTCCGTAAATCATTAGTGGGACATGGTTGTAGGATTGTGGTATTTCACAGTCCGGACTTCCTACCAATTTCCCATGGTCACCCAGCAAAACAAAGATTGTATTTTCAAACCAGGGTTGTTTGCGTGCTTCTTGCATGAATTGCCGGATGGCCCAGTCCGCGTATTCCACAATCTGATCTTCAAGCTTTGTGCTGTGTGGTTTGAAATAGTTAGGTATCACATACGAGGGATGGTTGCTGATAGAAAGCAATACGGTAAAGAAAGGTTGTCTTTCTTCTGCTCTTTTGTTCAGAATGGGCAAGGCATATTGATATAGGAAATCGTCTTGTACACCAAAGCTGTTAACGACTTTATCCTTTGGGTAGTTTTCTTGTGCATATATTTCATCAAATCCGTTAGTGCGGAGAAAAGCGTTCATATTATCGTATTGTGATTCGTGCGTCATGAAGAACAGGTTCCGATAGCCATTATCCTTTAATACGGTGGGCAATCCCGAATAGACAGGTACCACTGCTCCTTTCATGGCATTCCGTTTCATAATGGCAGGGAAAGAGTAGAGGGTGGCATACATTCCGTGGTTGGTATGTATGCCCGCTGAATAAAAATGGTCAAAACTGAGAGATTCCAGATAAAGGCTGTCTAGGAAAGGAGTCAGTTTTTTGGTAGATCCGAAATGCTCCATCAAGTTGGCCGACATTGATTCCATGAAAATAAGAACAACATTCTTTTGTGTAGGGACGGCTGCGCATTTCACTTCACGTGCAATGGGGGAGATGCCTTCTATTCCTTTTCTTTGCAATATACTTTGCATATTGGTTATTGCCTCCTGTTCCGGCATCAGGTGAAGATAGCGGTTTTCCTTACGGTTATCATCCAGTGTGCTGGTAAGTAGATTAAAGACAGGATTAACCCCTAGCTGATTCAGGAATGGATCGGTGCAATAGTATGCTTGACTTACCCTGATGGGGTTATATCCCATGCGTCCCCGTATTCCGAATAGACAAAGTCCTATACAAACAGCACCGGCGGCGAATATACATAGGCGGTTTATCGGGCTGATGGAAGTAGATTTCGAATTGATGAGATGATAGAAATAAGAAGATAACCGTAGTACACTTCCTGACAGCAGAAGAATAGATATCAGTCCTAGAAAAATAGGGAAATAGAACGATGTCTCACCCAATACCATTCCGGCAGTAGTGGCTCCATATCCGAACCAATTGTAAATGGAAGAATTGATTGTCTTAAAAAAATAGGAGAAATAAGGGATGTTGGCTGCCGAAATAATGAACGACAGTGAATAAAATAGAATGAAAAAGATAGAGATAAATCTGAATACCCACTTGGAGTGATAGTTGCAGAGAGCGGTTATCCATAAAATGACTAATGGTAACAGCAATATGTAGCAAGCTATAACATTGTCAAACCATAGCCCTTTTATAAATGCAGTGGCTTGCATGAGAAAGTTGTTTTGTATATCGGGAGGAAACTGATAATCTATTGAGGTGAACAGGACAAGCCGGAACAGGAAGAAAAAAAGTAAAGCAACTATATGTATGATTAATAAGTAAAGTAAAGAAAGAGTAAACTGTTGGATAAGCTTAGCCTGATTCTTACATGCTGTTACAGATTGCTGCATGAGTGAACGGAGATATTTCATTTGTTTTAGTAAAGTTTTCATTTGTTTGAATCAATCCGGATGATTGACAACAAAGGTAAACAGAATTTTAGAAATATCAAAAGAGGGTATGCCAAAAGTAAAATTGGCTGCCAATTTGTTCACTTTAGGGGCAGACATGTGAGTCCGCCCGAAAATATGGGCAAGCAGTTTCCGTTTCTTATTCTATTTTCGGGAAGGAGTAAGGCGGTCTCTTTTCATAGTCAGAACAAAAGGACAGAATAGCCGTGCTATCCGGTTGAGGCGCTCCAGACGTCCGTCTTTCCGCGTTCCGTTTAATTTCTGCCGGAGGAGTTCCCATAATTGCAGTTTTACTTGCTCTGTTGTGCTTAGTTTGGCAATGCGGTTGTAAAGCATTCCCCTTCGTATGCACCGTTTGTATCTGCTCAGGTGGGTAAGGTGTTGTTCCATAATGCGTACTATCTCAATATCTTCGCTCTTACCCCCTCCGTTGTTTTCAGCTTTGACGGTAACTTTCTGGGTATGTTGTCTGAAGTAGTTCAGTACTTCATATCTTTCTATAATGTCTCCTTGCATTGCCATATAAAACCAGAACAGCCAGTCGCCGCTGTAGCGCATTTGCAGGCATTGTTCCATATTTTGGGCATTTACCATGCTTTTTCTGAAAATGGCCGAGCTTGCATTGGCTATGTAACCACGCCAGTAAAGGTTATGTTCGGCATAAGTTTTCCCATTGAACACGGCGTATGGAGGTATGGCAGATTTCCATTTGTTCATGTCGCAACTCAGCACATTACCGTCTTTGTCAATATACTTGGAACCGGCAAAGCATACGGCGGCTTGTTGGTATTTCTCCATTAAAGGAACTACTTTCTCTAAAAAAGTAAGCTCACACAAGTCATCGGCTTCGGCTATCCATATATATTTTCCTTTGGCTAATTGCATGCCTTTAAACCATTGTTTAAATGGATTTCCGGTGTTGTGCTCGTTTAATAGAATATGGCTCACTTTGGCATGGTTTTGATAGTCCGATAATACCTCTTCGCTACCGTCTGTTGAGGCATCATCAAGTAAAATCAGTTCGATATTCTGATAGGTCTGTTGCAGAATACTCTGAATTCGTAGATTGAGGTATCGTTTATAATTATAATTAGGTACCACTACACTGACCAAGGGAAGTGCATTCATGCTCTATTGTTAAGTTAGTTCCTTTTTAATTTTACAAATATAACGTTATATAGTTAAATAAACAAGTTGCTTCTTTGTTTTTTCTTTCAAGAAACAGGAATTGTGTTGAACTTTTAAAAAGAAACGATAATTAACATTTTAGTATGCAGTCTTTCTTGTACCTTTGCATTATACACTACATAGCATTTGCTGTATTAAACTAAAAATTAAATTAGACATTAGACTATTGTTTAAATTCAATTAGTATGAGAAAGAAAATTCTTTTTATTATTCCGTACATTCCTTATCCGCTGGATTCGGGCGGTAATCAAGCTTTCTTTAATATGGTGGAGTATTTGCGTCATAAGATGTCCGTATCTGTATTGCTTTATCCTGAAACGGAGAAGCGTATGCAAGATGTAGAGTCATTGAAGAAAATTTGGGATAATGTGGATTTCTTTATTTATACTCCTAAACCTCAAACTGTCAGATTACCCAGAATTAAACATCCTTTTTATTATAAATGGCTGCAAAAGATACATGCGTCTGTAACCCGTAAAATGAACCGGCAACAGATATGGACGGATGAAACGGGCGAAGTTGTGGATTTAGTACGGGGAAAGAGTACTTTGTTCAGCTCTTGTTTCCAGCCGCTAGACCAGGGGTATGTGGAGTATGTTTCTCAGGTGGCTCATTCAGGTTTTGATATTATTCAAGTAGAGTTTTATGAACTGTTGTCATTGGGATTCTTGTTGCCTGAAAATGTACAGACTATTTTTGTGCATCATGAACTCCGCTACATCCGTAATGAAAAGGAGATTGCTTTGTTCAGGGAACAGACTGCCGGTGACAGGATGTTGTTTCATATAGCAAAGGATTTTGAGCGCAGTGCATTATTGAAATATAAAGATGTTATTGTTCTGACTGAAGTAGACCGTAAAATTATGGAGGACTTCATAGGACGGAAAGACCATATCTACACTTCTCCGGCTGTGGTGCAAGTGGGTGACAGGCTGGAACAGCCTTTTGTTCCGGTCCAAAGCGGACGCCTGACTTTTGTGGGAAGTGAGGATCATTTTCCCAATCTGGATGCCGTGGCATGGTTCTGTCACGAAGTGATTCCGCATCTGCGTAAACGTCATTTTTCGTTTACATTGCAAGTAATTGGTAAATGGCGTGGAGAGTGTATCAATCGTTTGCAGTCCGAATACCCGGAATTGAAGCTGGTAGGCTATGTGGAAGATCTGGGCTCTTTTTTAAAAGGCAGTGTTGCTGTTGTTCCAATACGTATCGGTAGTGGTATGCGTATGAAAATATTAGATGCTGTATTGTCAAAAGTACCTTTTGTAACGACGGCAAAGGGTGTGGAAGGCATTGATTTTAAGGATGGTGAAGATTGCTTGATTGTTGATGACCCTGCCGGATTTGCAGAAGCTGTCATAGCCTTGTCAAGTAATCCGCAGTTGCAGAGACAGTTGGTTACCCATGCGGAAGACAGTTTGCGGCAAGTATATAACCCCGGACAGATGCAGGAAAGAAGGCTTGCCGTGTATGAACAAATATTAGGGGATAAAGTGGGGTAATCTTGGGTGATTATTTCTTTTTTGTTACCTTTGCGGCATTATATATAATTGATAATTATGCTGAAACAGTTCTTTAGTTTGTTGAAGCGGTATATTCTTCCATACCGCAAATATTTGACATGGGCATTGATACTGAACTTTCTGTCGCAATGGCTTAATGTGTTTTCGTTCATGGCGATTGTGCCAATTTTGAACATTCTGTTCAAAATTGATACCAAGTCTTATGAGTACATTCCTATGGATATTCATAATTTGGATAAGGATGTACTCATAAATAATGCCTATTACTTTGTGAGCAATTTTGTGGCGACAAATGGTGCGTTCTATACACTTGCCATGATGGGAGGAATACTTATCTTTATGACTATGTTGAAAACTGCCGGTTATTTTGCTTCTGCGGCTGTCATGGTACCTTTGCGTACAGGTATTGTCCGGGATATCCGTATTCAGGTTTATAATAAAGTGTTAAGTCTTCCTTTGAGTTTTTTCTCAGAAGAACGTAAAGGAGATATCATAGCCCGTATGAGTGCGGATGTTACGGTGGTGGAGAACTCGTTGACCAGTTCCATCGATATGCTTATCCGTAATCCTATCGCTCTTTTGGTTTGTTTTGTCACTCTGTTTTCGGTAAGTTGGCAAATGACGCTTTTTGTTATCTTTATTTTACCTCTGACAGGTTGGATAATGGGGGTTGTCAGCCGGAAGCTGAAAAGACAGTCCTCTACAGCACAGGCGCAATGGGGAGATATTATGTCCCAATTGGATGAAACATTAGGAGGTTTAAGGGTTATCAAAGCGTTTATAGCCGAAAGCAAAATGTCTGCCCGGTTCTCTAAAACAAACAATGACTTCCGCGATGCAATGAACGAGATGATTATCCGGCAAAGTTCAGCCCACCCCATGAGTGAGTTTTTAGGCACTTGTGTGATTGTGACCGTGCTGTTGTTTGGCGGTGCTTTAATCTTAAATACAAACTATGCTCCGATGGATGCGGCTACTTTCATATTTTATCTGATTATCCTTTATAGTATCATCAATCCTTTGAAAGAATTTTCAAGAGCATTTTATAATATTCCGCAGGGATTGGCCAGTATGGAGCGAATTGATATGATATTGAAAGCGGAAAATCATATCGTAGAGCCGGAGCAGCCTTTGCCATTGGACGCTTTCACAGATAAGTTAGAGTTTAAAAATGTAAGTTTCAGCTATGTAGAAGGGCGTCCGGTCTTGAACCATATCAATCTGACTGTTCCTAAAGGAAAAACGATTGCACTGGTGGGCCAGTCCGGTTCCGGAAAGTCTACTTTAGTGGACTTGGTACCGCGTTATCACGATGTATCGGAGGGTGCATTGCTGATTGACGGCAAGAATGTGAAAGATGTATCCATCCACAGTTTACGTTCTCTGATTGGTAATGTAAATCAGGAAGCTATTCTGTTTAATGACACTTTCTATAACAATATTACTTTTGGTGTAGAGAATGCCACTATGGAGCAAGTAATAGAAGCTGCCAAGATAGCGAATGCACATGATTTCATTATGGAAACGGAAAAAGGATATGACACGATGATTGGTGATCGTGGAGGGCGTTTGTCCGGTGGTCAGCGTCAGCGTGTCAGTATAGCCCGTGCAATTTTGAAAAATCCTCCTATCCTTATATTAGATGAGGCTACTTCGGCTCTTGACACAGAGTCCGAGCGTTTGGTTCAGGAAGCGTTGGAGCGTTTGATGAAATCGCGTACTACTATCGCTATCGCACATAGATTGAGTACCATTAAGAATGCCGATGAAATTTGTGTACTTTATGAAGGCGATATCGTAGAAAGAGGAACTCACGATGAACTGATAGCCTTAAATGGATATTACAAGAAGTTGAACGATATGCAGTCTTTGTAAAGTGGAGCAAATAAAGAAATTGGCAATTGTTATTCCCGCCTACAAGGGGCGTTTCCTTAAGGAAACGCTCGACTCAATTGCAGTTCAGGCCCATAAAGATGAGTTCGTGTTATATATAGGTGATGATGCAAGTCCTGAAAGATTGGATAAGATTGTGGAATCTTATCAGAATAAGGTAAATCTGGTGTATCATCGCTTTAGCGAAAATATGGGGGGCAAAGATTTGGTGGCCCATTGGGAGAGGTGTATCCAGCTGTCTGCAGAGCCGTTTATCTGGCTTTTCTCGGATGATGATTTGATGCCGGCTGATGGTGTGGAACGTGTCATGGAGGCTTTGTCGCGCCCACACCATCAGCGAGGATATTTCTTTCGTTTTCCATTAGCTGTCATTGATGGTGAAAACAAGCGGATACGTGCCAATCGTCCTTTGGAAGAAGGAAGTGTGTCTTGTTACCGGCTGCTGCTAGATAAGTTACAGGGAAAGATAGATTCGGCTGCCGTAGAGTACGTGTTCAGTCGGGAGATATGGCAGTCGGCAGGTGGTTTTGTTCATTTTCCTATGGCTTGGTGTTCGGATGATGCTACGTGGGCTGCTTTTGCCCGTCATGCGGGGGGTGTTATTTCTTTGCCGGGGCAGCCTGTATGTTGGAGGAATGTTGAAGGTGCAAACATCAGTAACTCTGCCGGTCATGACAAAGATAAATTGCACGCTACTATTCTTTTCTTGAGATGGATGAGGAATATGTTTTCCGATTATGTGGATGATCCGGAGCTGATTAGTGCATTGCAATGCTATATCCATACCATCCTTCGTATTTCATTGCATAAACATTATAATATATGTGGTTTGTGGGGGGTATCTATGGCTTTGGGAAGATTTAATAAAAGGGCGGCCTTTACTACGTTTTTCAGGAATTTTAGGTTGTTCTCTTAATTTCATTTATGCAGCCGCTTGCGATTTCTCAAGAGTGCCTGTATTTTCATAAAAAGTTTGGGTGCATATATGCCCTCACTTCATATTTCTGTCCTGTATGTATAGTCAGATGTATATCTTCCTGTCATATATTGTTTCACTTTTTTAAAGAAGGACATTGGGGAGTTTTTTCATCCGTAAGGAATTGTGTGGTTTTAAAATCAGATTCATCCTTAAAATATCTTATCCGCATCCCTAAACATTTCTTGCTGTATGGTTAAAGGGTTTTTTCCTGTTTGTTCTATCTCCGCAAGCCTTTGGAGTTAACTCCAAAGCTTATGGAGATAACTCCAAAGGCTATGGAGATAGAATACATCCATATAAAAAGGTTTAATCTGGAGATAGAAAAAGCTTATGCAATAGGACTGACTGCTATACATATTCATTCACTCCCTTATTATTGGAAAAATTTATAGATAGAGAGCCTGTATTATTGATTGTCTTTTTTTTCTGCAAAAATATCACAATTTCGCTTGCAAATTCAATATTTTTTTGTATATTACCGATCTAATTCTTATAATCTCTGTTTGAGATATCTTTGTTTATGGAATGAATACTAAAATAGTTTGGCGTTTAATTGTTTGGCATTTAGTGGAAAATGACATGATGGAATTATAAGATTGTTCATTGTGAAAATGAGAAAAGTATACTAACTTTAAATGTGATAATTATGAAAAAACGAATTAGTTTATTAAGCCTTTGTTTAGGTTTATTCATTGCTGCTTGTACAGACAGTAGTGGTTTTGAGGATTTACAGAATTTCTCGGAAAAAGAGGTTATGCCACGTGCGGCAGGTGACGGAATTTATGATGTGTTAGGTTATGGATATGATATAACATCAGACTACTTGGGAGAAGCTTCTGTTCGTCAACCGGTTTTAGATGTAGAAGCATTTATTAGAGATAATAAGGGACGTTTTGATAATCCTTTTATTGGAACTATAGAACAAAAAGTTACTGCTGGTGAGGATGCATGGTCTTTTCTTCAGCAAACAATAAGTAATACAAATTTTTCTGGTTCTGTAGCTGCAATGGGTAAGTCTGATACATCAAAAGGATTTTTCTCCGGGAGTATTACTACAGGATTTAAGTCTGATTCTAAATATTCATATTCTTCCAAATATTCTTTTGCGCGAGCGGAAGTTATAAAGAAACAGAGACAATATCTTTTATATACTAATGCTGAAACCTTATCACGGTATTTATCTTCAAATTTTATAGCGGATTTAAATAAATACTCAGCTGATGAGATAGTTAGAATGTATGGAACTCATGTACTGACTAAAATAACAGTGGGTGGTTCCTATAGGGCCTATTATAAATCTGTTATTGTAGAAGAAGCCAATCGCACAGAGAAAATGAAGACTGTAACAGCTGGTGCTAAATATAATATGAAAAAGGTGGGGCTCGATGCAAATGGAAGTTGGAATACTACAACTATTACTGAAACGAATAAGAAAAATTCTAATTGGACGTGTGATATTAAATGTCTAGGAGGAACAACTTCTGGTACTACTATAACTTTGTCTCCTAATCAGGGACCTACGACTACTATCAATTTAGGTGCATGGACACAATCAGTTGATGATACTCATTCCCGTTTGGTTGATGTTGATTGGAATGCTACTTATCCTATTTATGATTTAGTTTCAGATCCTGCAAAAAAAGTAGCATTAAAAAATGCAGTAGAAAAATACATTGATAGTTTTAAACTGGAGATATTGGAATTGTTGCCTTTATATAATTATTATAGCTCCAAACATATAAATAGTAGTTATTTTACAGAGTGGAAAGGAACGCATTTTAATACGGATGATTATCAAGGTGTAACATGCTATCTCTGTGCGAGTCAAGTGGAGGGAACTGTTCCTTTATATGAATATTATAGTGCAAAATATATAAATCAAAGTTTAAGTTCTGTATGGAGAGGTAATCAGAGTAATACAGATGTATACCAAAGAATAACAGGTTATATTTATAAATCGCAGGTTTTAGGAACAGTACCTTTATATGAATATTATAGTGCAAAACATATAAATCATAGTTATTCTGTTCAATGGAAAGGACTTCATTTTAATACGGATGATTTTCAAAAAATTGTAGGATATGTATTTCCTTTTGAAGATTGATTCATGTTGGAGATAAAAAATATCAATATTCTTTTTCTTATAAAATAGCTTCTAGCACAGGTATGTGATATGAACAATGCTTATTAAAACTTGATTTATTAACTTTTTAAAATGTACTGTTATGAGGAAAATAAATTTGTGTTATTTTTTATTTGTAGGAGTGCTGGTTTCTTGTACAAATACTTATGACGTTTGTGAAATGCAAAGGAATGAAACAGAAGATATGAGTTCCCGTATGGCAGGAGATGGTGTCTATGATGTACTGGGGTTTGGATATGATATAACAGAGGATTATTTAGGGGAGAACTCTACTCGTTTACAAGTTATTGATGTCAAAGCATTAATAAGAGATAATGGTGATCGGTTTTATAATCCTTTCATTGGAACCATAGACCAAAAAATTGTTGCAGGTGAAGATGCCCAATCTTTTCTTCAGAATGTGATAACTGATTCAAATTTTAAGGGATCTGTAGCAGCCATGGATATTAAAAAAGATGCTGAAGGATTCTTTTCTGGCACTCTTTCCGCTGGATTTAAGTCTGCCTCTAAATATTCATATTCTTCTAAATATTCTTTTGCTAAAGCAGAAGTGACAAAGAAACAAAGAAAATATTTTGTAGATGCAGATGTTGAGCTTTTATCTCGATATTTATCTTCTAACTTTGTGTCTGATTTAGGTAAATACTCAGCAGATCAAATTGTTGCAAAATATGGGACCCATGTACTTACTAATATTACAGTAGGAGGTTCTTATATAGCTTATTATAAATCGGCTATTATAGAAGAAAATACAGGTACAGAGAAAAAACAGACAGTAAGTGCTGGGGCGAAATATAATATGTCTAAAGTCGGTCTTGATTTTGATGGGACTTGGAGCACAACTACAATAACCGAGGCTAATAAAAAGAATTCAGATTGGACATGTACTATTCAATGTGTAGGAGGCACTACTTCTGGTACTACTATAACTTTGTCTCCTAATCAAGGTCCCACGACTACTATCAATATAGGTGCATGGTCACAATCTGTAGACGATACTCATTCGCGGTTGGTTGATGTTGATTGGAATGCTACTTATCCTATTTATGATTTGGTTTCAGACCCAGTAAAGAAGGCTGATTTAAAGCTAGCAGTAGAGAAATATATAAATAGTAAAAAAATATCAGTTATTAAGTTGGTTACATTATATCAATTATATTGGCCTAAGGGTGTAAATTGTCACTGGTGTACTTCTTGGTCAGAAGTTCTTCGGTATAAGAATGAAGGGCATGAATATTCCGGTGTTTTTGGGTATATATGTGCTGAAGAGGAACCTGGTACTCTGCCTCTTTATAGAATGTATTGGTCTAAAGGGAGGAATTCACATTATATTACTTCATGGGCTGAAGTACGTAAATTCCAAAATGAAGGTCATGAATACCAAGGTATAGTTGGCTATATTTATACATGGAATGAAGTTAATACTATTCCTGTTTATAGTTTATATTATCCTAAAGGTCGAGATAGTCATTATTTAACAGATAAGGCAGAAGTAGATCGATTTATAAGGGAGAGAGGTGATCAGTATGGTGGTATTTTAGGATATGTTTATCCATAAATATTGTCGGTTTTAAAAAGATATAGGTAGATTTTTTTTCTTGTTCAAATAATAGTGTTCGCTCGAGATCCAAAGAAAGCGAATACTATTATTTGTAAAGGGATATTCAGTAAATGTCTCTAAAAAATAAGATGGCATATGAAGATGATAGGGCATGACCATTTCATATGCCATTCTTATTGTCATTTTTCCGTGCTTTCTCACATACTTCTATCCGACAGGACATGACGTTCCGGAAGAAGTCTGATGACCTCTTCTGATTCTGTGAGTAAAATCATATCATGCTGCTTTAGCTGTTTTGTTTCTGATTTTTTCTATTATCAGTATGGCATTTGCCGTATGTATTCCAAAGAAAATCCACAGTATTTCCGTCTTCCTGTTTCTGGCCTTTATCCTTGAGAGCGAGTAATGTTGCTTTTGAGTGCCGAAGCTTCCTTCAAGCCGTGTTGCCCTTTCTTTTGAGAGTTCGCTTCTAAGCACCTTCCTCAAAGGCTCATCTTTGGCCGCCCTTCCCTTGCGCACAAAGGATGTGGATATCCCATATTTTGTACAGAACTTTCTGTTGGCATTATTGGCATATATGGAATCGGCAGCCACACATCTTACCCTTACATTCATAAGCTTCTGCTGCATACGGATACAGTCCTTCAAGCGTATACCCTCATTGAATGCCTTGAACGAGAGGTGTTCGATGAACGATATGCCGTCTATCTGTATATTATTGACCTTTGCACCGAACTCGACGGACTTGGTTTCCTTGCCTCTGACGATGGGACGTACATAATGACGGTCAATGCTGACGATGCGGTCACTGACTTTCCGCCCTTCAAACATTTCCTTTTCTTGTACAAGCACCTTTCTGATGATGGAAAGACGCTTATGATAATCCTGGGTATATCGGAGTAAAGCACCGTACTCGCTATGGATCCCATCCCTTTGACTGAGGAGCTTTTCAAGAAGCTTGATCATACGGCGCTTAAGCATTCTTGTCCTTGAAGCTCTCCTCTTTCTTTTCTTGCAGTAGGACAGATAGGATTCCGCCACATTCCTGTATTTGTTGCGCGGACGCCTTATGCCCAGCTCCCTGCAATGCCGGCATATATGCCTGTAGAGCCATTCGAGGCTTTCCCAAAGGAGTTTCATGTCCGTAGGAAAACGCATGTGGCTTTCATAGCATGTGGCATCGGTCATGCATACGTGAAGGTTATCAAGATAAGGTTTCCAGTGTGAAGCCAGGAGCTCCTGGAAAGAATCAATGTCAAGGCGGGATGCTATCTCATTACGGATGGCACTGACTATCTTGAAGTTGGTTATGGGAAGGGACGGGGGAATCATAATTCCACAGAAAATCTGGTAGTGTATGTTCCCGTTCAGATGTTCCACCAGTTGCCTGTCGGAGAATCCGGTGTATGCCTTCAGGACCATAAGGGCGATCTTTGCGGAAGGACTGAATCTGTTCCTGCGTCCCAGGCGCCGGTCCGACAGGCCGGCGGCTTTTGCCATACATTCAAACGGAAAGACCGAATGAAGCTTGCCAAGCTCACTCTCATTAAAACTCTTGCGGTATTTTTCCAGAATATCAAATTCTGTAAAACCCAAAGTAGGGTGAATTTCTGAAATATTCACTATCTTTGCCATATCTTATTAGTTTGGATATTTCCCCCGTTTTGGCCGTCAAACCTTATTTTCGGGGGAATACCTAAAGATACAAAAAAGCCAACTAATTCGCAATACTTTGTGTATGAATTAGTTGGCTGATTTTGTAATATTTAATGAATGTCCCTGTAAAATAGTTTTGTTTATTGTAATCTGTTTCATTGGTATATTTCTTGAATAGGAATGGCTAGCATTACCGGTTTATTAAATTCTTCCCACAAGAATATATTATAATTTAGTGATTTGGGAATTTTCTCTTATTTTTTTAAGGTTTACATATTTCTTTGGTTTAAGGCCTAATATATATGGCAGTAAATGAATGAATCTATAGATACGTGTACTTATTTTCTTTTGTTTCGCTGAATCATCGTATGGAGTCAGCCTTTGGTAATGGAAAAATAGATGCCGCAAAGGATGCATAGCATGGTATGCCCACGGTTTACGTCCACTATAGTGTAAGATGATTGGATGTAAAATGGCATCTGTGTATGATGGTTTCCACGCAGGGGATGTATATCTGTTATTTCTATAGAAGTCGTCTTGAACATTCCACTTTATATCTATTAGTACCTTTTGGTCGTATAATAGAGCATTTAATATGTCTTGATCATTTAGAATAATGCGATCGGGATATTGTTGATAATATTTTATACATTGTTGCTCGATATTATGTTTGCGCCAATATGCTAAGTTTAATAGTAAAACACCTCCGTTTATGTAGTTGTATGAGGGAGCATATTGTAATCTTTCAAAGTAACTAGGATTAGGGCTGACAGTATCTTGTACCCCTGCTAGTGCTAATTGGTTTAGATTGGTATCCCATAATTCTTTTAAGGATCCTAAAACAAGTGTATCACTATCTAGATAAATCACTCGTGAGATTGTAGAAGGTAATATCGAAGCCAACACACATCGATAGAAGACAACCATGGAAAGACGTTGTTTTTGCCACTTAACTTCATAATTTTGAAGTTTTTCATGTGGAATATAGTAAAAAGCTATGGAAGTTCCATATTTTTCTGCTACTTGTGACAAAGTAAGAACATCTTCTTTGGGTAGATGCCCTGATACAATATGTAGCATGATATCTTTAGGATCATTATTTTCTAATATTGAAACTATTGTGACTGCGCAATAACGAACAAATTTGGAATCTATAGTAAGTGCAATATGCATCATTAGCTTATGAGTTTATATTTTTAAAGAAATTAGGAATCGTTACATCCGGAATAATGAATCCGTCTTTGCGAAGTGCTTCAAAATAAGCACTGCCGATAACACGTTCATATTCAGCCTCTAGTTTTCCTTCTTTATGTAACTGATAGAAGTAGCGCCAGTGGCGACCTCCGTGTCTGCCCTTGTGTTGCTCCAGTTGCTTGCCGCCATTTATCATCTTTTCCATAAACTGCTGCTTGCCGCGTATATTGTAATGATATACATGGATATGGCTGTCGGCAGAGTTTTGTGGGAACATGGTTACTTTATGGTTTCCCATTGAAATTTGCAGGTAACCGGCAGTCCGGTGAATGACTTTTTTGTTCTGACGCTCAAACAGTGAATAGAGTGACAAGTCATATTTTTCAGGTTCGGTTACCGCTTTTACAGTCTTATCCCATTGCCAAAAGGGTTTTTCTTCTTCAGGATAGACACTTCTCATTTCACAATTCAGCACATTGGCATTGGTGGCATATAATTCATCTTTCAAATTGCCGGTAGGGGCATACCATAATTCGTCGGCATCGGCATTGATAATCCAGTCGGCCTTATAAATGGTTTTGGCTTTCCAAATCATACGGTCTACCCAGTCCTTTTGTTCATAGTTGGTAGCCTTTTCTTCTATCACTTCTTTAATCCACCCTTTTTGTTTGTATTTACGGATAATGTCCGGAGTTGAGTCTGTGGAGTTATTATCAGTAATGATAAACCCGTCCACTCCCATCGCTTTATGGAACTGTAAATTCTCTTCCAGCATCCCTTCTTCGTTTTTTACCAGCAATGTCATGAATAATTTGACTTCTTTCGTTTGTTTAAAAGCCAAAGGAAATTCGGATATAACGTGCCCTATTTTGGATAGTAATAAATTGCTCATAAATAACCAATGATTATTGATTTCTACCTGTCATATTAGAGATAATTAATACTATTGTCAAAAGAATTTGTTTTATTCTGAACTCATTATAATAGATAACGTAATCCTTAGTTTTCTCATAATATTCTGATATTTAATTATATAACAAATTTACTCTTTTTCTGTAAATATAGTATATAAATGCTAGTTTATTATGAAACATTAACTGGTAAGGGCGTTACCGTTTTTTAACTCATAATTCCAAGTTTTTCATGTATTCCGTCGCAATAGGCTTTCCATAATCGGGGTATATCTTTCCATTGATAGGCTTTTGCAAACGGACTGGTGAACAACGCGATGAAAATATATCCCATTACTCCGTTGAAGCCGCGAAGATATTTCACTGCTATGTTGCGTCCGTAGTGATGGTTTAAATAAGTTGAATTACGGATCTGATAAAAGCGTTTCCACTTTTTCTTCTTGCTTCGCTCATTCCATGTGTCGTTGGAGAAGAATTTCTCTTTATCCATCAGGGCATCAGGTATATAGAGTATTTTGTACCCTGCCCGTATGGTGCGGAGGCAGTAATCTGTATCATCACAGAAAATGAAAAGGTCTTTATTGGGAAGACCTATCTTCTCAACGACTTCGCGGCGGATGAACGGACCTTCGAAAGCTGTTCCCGTAATTTCTGTCGGTGAGGTGATGTGCCGTCCTGCCAGTTTCTTGCTGTACATGGATACAAAAGGATTGCTCAGGTTGTATGCCTGGAAGTCATGGGTGAATATTTCTCCTTCGAGCAACCTGCGAGGGGCCAGTATGCCGATATCTTTCTTGCCGGTATACGGCAAGAGTTGTTCCAGACAGTCGGCCCGCGGAAATACATCGTCATCCATGCACCAAATCCAGTCGGCACCCGCCTGATAAGCGTATTGTATGCCTGTATAGAATCCTCCTGCACCGCCCACATTGGTCTGATTGATTACTGTCAGCCCTTCCTGTGCGGCAAGCCATTCCGTTGTACCGTCCGTGCTTCCGTTATTTACTATTACAATGGAAGATATCGGCTTGTTTTGTTGCAGACAACGAATATTTCTTTTCAGAAGTTCCATTCGGTTGTAGGTTACAACTACGGCTATAATGTTCATGATGCATTTAGTTTTTAGTAAAGGTTATCTATTTTTCCCGGCTGTACGCTTCTATAGGCTCTCATGAGCTCAAAGCATTTTTCCACATCAAAGTTCCGTGCCTTGGCGTATTCTTCTGCCATCCATCGGTGCATTTGTGGAGTTGCCGGCAGGCGTTCAAAGTTTTTGCAGCCGGTCTTCATATCTATGGGGCCGATGTACATCCGGTTCAAATCGACAATTTCTATTGTTATGCCATTGGGAGTTTTCTGAAACAGGATGTTGGCACGTCCGTAGTCTTTGTGGGCGTATCCGTGTTCGTGAAGACGGGCGGTCACTTTGCCTATGGCGCGGAATACTTCCTCGGCGTAGTCGAATTGCTGTGTGAACAGGTTGTCGTAAATGTAGGGGCAGGTGGAGAGGAGGCTGATATAATAACTTTTATCGAACAGCAGCCCTGAACGTATATTCATATATCCCACCGGTTGCGGAGTGCCTACACCTATTTTCAGCAGCATTTCTGCATGGTCGTAAGAGCGTTTTGCCTTGGATGGACGAAATATGCCATATACAAACCGGTTGATAAGGTGGGGGCTGTGAAAGGATTTGATAACATATTCTTTGCCATTGTATTCCATTTTCCGCAATTCATTGCGCCCTTGGTGAATAACAGTACCTTCATTCCTTTGGAAACGTTCGGGAATGGATACTATAAATTCTTCCAGATTTTTGAAATCAGGGTGAATCACTAAGGTGCGGGGATGAAACAAACGCTCTGTCTTGCTCATATCATTATAATAGTGTTAAATTTTGTCTAGTCCTTTGGTATATTTCAACCAGTAATATTTTAAAGGATTCTTGTATTTCAGTTGTTTCCACGGACGGCTGCTATGGGGCCTGTGCCATACGGGCAACGTGGTGAACAGGTAGTTTTGGAAACCTCGTTTCAGTGACTCGTGCGAGATGGTCACATCATACCAGTTCTTGCTTGGGTCTAATGTCTGAAAGTCAAATGCTTTCAGCAGTCCGGGGGTGAGTAGTGAACAGCAGAAGCTGCAATGCTTTTTTTCCGGGTACACTTGATTCTCGTGTCCCTTGGCGTGTAGGTAGGGGTAATTGATTACGCCTTTTTCATCGGTTGTCACAGCTGCTGCAATTCCGCATTGTTTCTGTTGCAATGCTCCATTGTATAGTGATTGCAATGTGTTTTTTTTGACAATAACATCCGATTCCACAATCAGTAATCCTGCATCTGCTTCGATGGCTTCTTTTTGTGCTGTTTGTAACACCAGTAGATAGTTGGGAGAGGGGTGGTCGGTCAGGTCTGATAAGTTGACCAGACGAAAATTCCATTGACGGGCGGCCTCTTCCAGCCGATGGGTATTTTCTTCCGTGCTGAAATCGTTATAGACAGTATAAGTGAAAGGAACCAAAATATCCGATTCCATGATTGCTTTTACGGTTTCAAGCGTGGAGTCAATCGAATCTTTTACGGGTGTTATGATATGAAGGCACTTCATTGGTTTGTTATCTATGTTGTTTGTCAATTTAGGAATATCATGCAAATTTAGCGGAAAACCTTGGGGAGTCCAAGGATTTCCTTTTATTTAAATGTCTTTTTGCATAAGGCGAGGGCGGCGGCTACGGTATCGTCCATGTCGGCGTATGCGTATTGTGCCAGACGGCCTCCGAATAAAACGTCTTTCCGCCCAGAGGCCAGTTTTTTATATTGGCTCATCATTTCGGTGTTCCGCTTGTCGTTTATCGGATAGTAAGGTTCTTTGCCCGGCGCGAAATCATCGGGATATTCATACGTGATTACAGTGGTGGGCTGTGTGCCGAATTCAAAGTGCTTGTGCTCAATGATTCGGGTATAGGGTACCTCACGTTCTGTATAATTGACTACTGCGTTGCCTTGGAAATCTTCTGTTTCCAGCTGTTTATGTTCAAAGCGCAGGCTTCTGTATTCCAGATGTCCGCATTGGTAATCGAAGAACTGGTCTATGCATCCGGTGAACAGGATATTGTCTGCCAATGCGTCCAGTTCATTGCGGTTGCTGAAATAATTGGTGTTGAGACGAACCTCGGTTCCTTCCAGTAACGCATCGATAAGGGCGTTGTATCCGCCTTTGGGGATTCCTTGGTAGCTGTCATTGAAATAGTTGTTGTCATAAATGAAACGGAAAGGAATACGTTTGATGATGAATGCCGGTAATTCTTTGGCGGAACGTCCCCATTGTTTCTCTGTATAACCTTTGATAAGGCGATGGTAAATGTCTTTTCCACATAGCTTTAATGCTTGCTCCTCCAGGTTGGCGGGGGTGGCGATATGGTCAAATTCTTTACGTTGCTCTTCTATCTTGGCCTTGGCTTCTGCCGGAGTCTTTACTCCCCACAGCTGATAAAAAGTGTTCATGTTGAAGGGAAGATTGTATAATTTCCCGTCAAAGTAAGCCAAAGGGGAGTTGGTGTATCGGTTGAATTCGACAAAGCTGTTTACATAGTCCCACACTTCTTTATTGTCGGTATGGAAGATATGTGCACCATATTTATGTACATGGATGCCCTCCATATCTTCACAGTAGATATTGCCTCCGCGATGATTGCGCTTGTCAATTACCAGGCAATGTTTACCTACTCGTTTTGCCTCGTGGGCAAAAACGGCGCCGAACAAACCGGCACCTACTATCAAATAATCATATTTTTCCATAATCACTTAGTTTCTTCCTGTTGTCTGCGCAGCCACTCTTCTTTGGTTCTTTTCCAGCGGTTATGGCTCCAGAGCCAATATTGGGGATGCGCTTTTATTGTTTGTTCCAATTCTCGGGTAAACAAATCGGTCAATTCAAAATCGGGTACTTGCCGGGGGGTGTCGCACAATGGTTTGAGCCGGCAGTGGTAGTATCCTCTTTTGACCCGTGTTACGTCAGCATAATAAATCAAGGCGTCCACTTGCTTGCCTATTTTCTCCGTACCGATGAAAACCGGTGTTTCTTGGTTTAGAAATTCAGTCCAGTGATGTATGCTGTTCCACTTGGGTGCTTGGTCCGAAATAAATCCGATAATTGCCTTTTGCTTTGTCCGTTTCAATTCAATGATGCGGCGCAAAGTCGTTTTCATGGGGATGCATTCGCCTCCGAACTGGTTGCGTAATCTTAGAAATAGTTTGTCGAAAGCCTGATTGTACAGTGGATGATAGATTTGTCCGCAGGATATGTCTTTGGAAATCCAATAAGGCAAGGATGCAATCCATTCCCAGTTGCAATAATGCCCTAAATAGATAAAACAGAAGTCTTTGTTCTTTTTGTTCATGCTTTCCACTATCTCGTCCAGTCCTTCAAAAGTCATTCTTCTCATCAGTTGTTTTTTTGAAATGGAGAATAACTTGAGCGTTTCTACTATATAGTCGCAAAAGAAAGAGTAAAATTGTTTCTCGATTTGGACAATCTCTTTTAAATCTTTCTCGGGGAATGAGTTCGATAAATTATTGCGTATGATTTTACGTCTGTAGCGGATGCAATAATAGAGCGGATAAAAAAGAAGATCGGATATGAAATATAAGAATCGCAAGGGTAGAAGCGAAAGCAAATACCACAAAAAGAAAACGGAATAATATATGAGATTTATTTGTTTCATTTAACTGATGACTTTGTTTATGTGTTCTATTACCATTTCGGGAGTTATGCCTTGCAGACAGGCATAATCTTTTCTATAACAGTGCTTTTCTCCGGATAAGGAACAAGGACGGCAGGGCAGGTCTATCTGTATTGTGTTTGCCGCAGACTGATTCCATCCTGCAAAGCCTGCACAGGGATGCGTTGCCCCCCAAATGGATACAACCGGGATGTTCACTAATGATGCAAGGTGCATATTGGCGGCATCCATTACCAGCATGACGTCCATATTGCTCATGAGGGCCAATTCCATATTTATGGTTAGTTTGCCGGCTGTTGAGATGACGTTGGGGAAATGTTGGGCCCATTCTTCCAATACTTTGATTTCTTTTTTCCCGCCTCCGAATAAGAAGATTTTTGTATGGTCGCGTGCAGATAGATGTTTGAGGATCTGCTCTTGCTTTGACAACGGATAGATTTTGCCTACATGTGTTGCAAAGGGAGCGATTCCAATCCATGTTTCTTGGTTCTTCTCACCGGTTAACGGAGCCAGGCTGGAAATATTGCCTTTATTCTTTCCGAAAAGGGAGAGGAAACTTAACCGGATGGGGTAACCTATCTGACTGAGCGTATGGGCACAGCGCTGAAAAAAGGAGTCTTGCTCTGTATATATTTTATGTTTCCGCCGTATCAGTTTTTGCAGTTCCCGCCTGTTCTGCTTGATGTGGGCTGCTTTTATGCCTGCCAGACGAAAACGCCAGCAAAGAAAACGGCTGCGGAATGTGGGCTGGAAAGCGGCTACGGCATCAAATTTTTCTTCTTTTAAATCATTGTACAGCCATCCCAGACCCATTAATCCGGCATGTTCTCCTCTGAAATCTGCCCCACGGAAAATAACATTGTCCGGCACATTCTCGAATAAGGGGGAGAATGTGTCTATGCTCAGCACCATGATTTGATGCTGGGCATATTGCGTAGCCAATGAGTGAATGACCGGGATTGCCATTGCCACATTATTGATGGATGAAAAGCAGATTACAAGAATCTTGGACATAACAGCTGTTTTATTGAATGTACAAATCTATGCAAAGTTTTCTAATCAGCCAATTATTATTCGGTAAAAGTGTCTACCTTTGTTCCCAAGCAAGTTTTTGAAAGATGAAAATAATTGTAGATAATAAAATACCTTATATACATGAAGCTGTCGAACAGATAGCCGATGAAGTGGTGTATTTGCCCGGTAGTGGTTTTACCGCCGGGGATGTACGGGATGCTGACGCATTGGTGATCCGTACCCGTACCCGTTGTAACCGTGAACTGCTGGAAGGAAGCAAGGTGAAATTCATTGCTACTGCGACCATCGGTTTTGATCATATTGATGTGGACTATTGTGATGAGGCGGGAATTGTATGGAAAAATTGTCCCGGTTGTAATGCCGGCAGTGTGGAGCAGTACCTGCATTCGGTATTATTATTGTTGAAACGCCGGAAGGGGGTGAGATTGGAAGAAAGCTGTCTGGGGATTGTTGGGGTAGGACATGTGGGAAGCCGTATCCAACGTATGGCGGAGGCATTGGGGATGCGGGTCTTGCTGAATGATCCTCCACGTGCGGACCGGGGGGAAACGGGATTTGTGGATTTGTCTGTACTGGCAAGGGAATGTGATATAATAACCTTTCATACTCCGCTGAACAGGAATGGGAAATATAAAACGTTCCATCTGGCGGATGCGGATTTCTTTGCCGGTTTGCAACGGAAACCTTTTATTGTGAATACTTCTCGTGGAGAAGTAATAGAGACATTGGCTTTGCTTGATGCGCTGAAGACAGGCCGGATACGTGATGCGGTTATTGATACGTGGGAAAATGAACCGGATATTCACCCGGATTTGTTGCAGAAAGTTTTTTTGGGAACCCCTCATATAGCAGGGTATTCAGCTGACGGAAAGTCGAATGCTACACGGATGGCATTGGAGGAGCTTTGTAACTTCTTCCATATACAGGCTGATTTTAAAATAGTACCGCCCGCTTTGCCGTATATGGATTATTCTTCTGATCCGGAAGAGGCTTTTCTACAGGTGTATGATCCGACTCGTGACAGTGATGCATTGAAACGGCATCCCGAAGAATTTGAACATTTGCGGGGGAATTATCCATTGAGGCGTGAAATTTCTTTTTTACCGTAGGGGTACATTTCAATGTACCCCTACGGTGGCCAGAACTTTTAGTCTGCTTTTGCTGTTTGCATCTCTTCTGCTACAATCTGTTCGCAATCTTCAATGCTGTATCCCGATGCGGGTTCGCTCCAATACCATAAGGCGGGAGCTTGTTGTAATGTATCCATAATCAATTATTTTTTAGATAGGTTATTCAATGTTATAGTTGTTTCCGAATGTTGGTTGCCGCCCAGAATACCTGTTCCTCCCTCCACATTGCTGTAAACCCGTAGAGGTTCGGCTAGTCCAATGTTACCCAAGCCTCCTTCTAACGTGCTTCCGGCAATTTTTTGTAAGGACAACAGGTATAAAAAGTAGGATTCGGAAAGGGAATAGATGGAAATGATTCTTTGTTCTGTTTCGTCTAACTCTGCCGTTGTCTCTTTTATTTGTAAAGTATAGGTTTGTCCGTTAATGCTTTGGTCGGTAAAGAGGGCTCCTCCTCTTTTTTCCAATCCGTTGAATGCCATACTTTCGTCCAATATGGCATCCTGTTCCTTGAATACAGGATCTATATAATCTATTTCTGTTTCGTAGTAACCGTAATAGCCCGTTTTTATTTGTGTGATTTTGGCCAGATAATAATTGTTCTTTTCCGGAAATTCATCAAACGTGACTTCATAGTATATTTCAAAATAGTCGGAAATTGTTCCTTGATAAACTCCGTTACCTTTTTTAATTGTATGACTGGCGTTTTTTATAGGTACTTTCTTTGGTATGATATCTTCTGCCGTTACCGTACCATATTCGGGGGTGGATGCAACAATTTTTATCCGGTCTCCTTCTGCCGGGATTGTATTTGAAAGGAATAAGGTATCCGGCTGGTCTGGGTTCCGGGGATTATTCAGTGTTTTCCATTGCATGGTTTCTATGTATTGATTGTTGATATAGAGCTCCACATGGGCGTGAGGGAGATTGACATAAGGCTTCTTGTCTGGATAGAACCAGGTCCGGGTGATGGAGGCCATTACCACTGTGTCGGGGGATACTACACTGTTTATTACTATTTTGGGCGTAGTGCGATATTCGTCCAAATCTATTTTTCGATAACAGGAGGTAAGGAACACTCCTAGAAGTAATGTATATAGCAGATGTTTCATAATCATTTAAAATTTATAAGTGTAAGAAACTGATGGTATAATGGGAACTATGCCCAGGGTATAGAAGCAGTCGTTATTATACCACCATCCTTTGCGTATGCTGACGGGTGCCATGTAGGAATAGACATTGTAGATGCTGATATTCCATATTCCCATCCGGTTCTTTTTCTTTGGCCGGTAAATATTGATGCCCAAGTCGAGTCTGTGATAGGCGGGAAGTTGGAAATTATTACGTTCCGTATAATAGTCTAATCCGCCTGGATCTATATAAGGAGGAACCAGGCTGCCTCCCGGAAACGGATGTTGGGGAGAAACGGCCTGGTAGTTTTCGAAAGAAACCGTGAGCCGGTTACCGGTTGCGTAGGTCCAGCTTCCGGTCAACTCCAGTTTGGGCTTGATTTTCCAATTGGCTATTATATTGAATTTATGCCGGTTGTCGAATTTGGCAGGAAAACGCTTGCCTTTATTTATCTCAGTGAACTGTCTGTCATTCCAGCTTAGAGTATAGCCTGCCCATCCGGTTATTTTCCCTTTTTCTTTGCGGGCAATAAGTTCTACGCCGTAAGAACGTCCTTTTCCTTGAGTCAGTTTGTCTTCCCAGCTGGTGGAAGGAGGGAGAAACTGGTAGTTGTCTTTATAGTCCATCAGATGTTTCATCCATTTATAATATCCTTCTATGGAGAAAGAGTAGATTTTGTTGCCGGTGGTGTAATAAGCTCCTACAGCCAGTTGGTCGCTCTGCATCGGTTTCAGCTTGCGGCTGACCGGTATCCATGTGTCTGTGGGCAGGTTGATGTAGCTTTCATTGACTTGATGTACATATTGGCTCATCCGGGTATAAGAGGCTTTGAGGCTGAGTTGCGGATTGATCAGGAAACGACTGGAAAAACGGGGTTCCAGGGAAGTGTACGTTTTCCCGTCAATGGTGTATAGTCCGAGGTGAACCCCAGCGTTCAAACGTATTCTTTTGTTCATTTTCCAGTCTTCTTCCATATATATGCCTAATTCATGTGCAGGTAGGGCAGTGTCGTTGTTTTGTCTGGTCTGGGTGGTCATGCCATTGGAAAAATGCGATTTTTCGTCTACGGGATGAAAACGGTGGTAAATATAATGAGTGCCGAAATGCAACTGGTGGGAAGCATTGGGGCGGAAATCGAAATTGGCTCGTATGCTGAGGTCGTCAATGCGGTTCCGGGTTGAACTTTCCTGTGATACGTAGTTGGCTTCTGTTCCTTGGTAGTAGTCTCCTTTCAAGGTGGAAGAATAGTGGGTAAAGGCGGCATTCACATTACCGAAGAGTTGGTTGTTGAATACGTATGACCAGCCGGTAAATGCCATGATGTTTCCCCATCGCAGTCTGCCGGTGTTTCTGCTTTCATATCCATTGTCACCTTCTCTTTTTTCTCCTCCCTTCAAAAAATCGTTTCCCCAGTAAAGACCGGCATATCCGCGGCTGCGGTCATTGAACTGGTGGTTGAGTTTAAAGTTCATGTCGGTAAAAGCGTATCGTGCCACTATTTGGGTTTCTCCTTTATTTCTGGTAGCGTTCCAGATGGCGATGGTTGGGGCCGAAAGCGCGTCAATCCATGAACGGCGTAATGCAAAGTTGAATGAGGTCCGGTCTTTGACCAACGGACCTTCCAGATTCAGGCTGCCTGAGGTCAGTCCCAGCATGGCGCTTCCGTGATATTCTTTCATGTTGCCATCCTTTGTATGGATATCGACTACGCTGGACAGTCTTCCTCCGTAACGGGCGGGGAAGGCGGACTTAAAGAATTCTACATCCTTTACGGCTTCGGCGTTGAAGGAGGAAAACAGACCGCCCACATGGTTGATCTGGTATAACGGATTCCCTTCTATCATATAAAGATTGTCGTCTCCATTACCGCCCCGCACATACATTCCTGCCAATCCGGCTGTGCCTGCCGATACACCCGGCAAGGTCTGTAGGGTTTTTATAATATCAGCTTCTCCGAATAATACCGGGGTTTGTTGGATCAGGTCTTTGTTGAGACGGGTATGTCCCATATCGGATGTTTGGACTAATGGAGAAGAGGTATATTCTCCGGTCACTACCACTTCGGCTAATTGCTGGTGGCTGTTCAGCAGAACCGGAAGTAGCGTGTCTTGTTCCAATTGTGTGAATGAACGGTGGAAACTGTCATAACCTACATAGGAGATGTTCAGGTATACATCGTTTCCGGCTTCCAGAGTCAGACTGAAAAAGCCGTCGGCGTTGCTGGTTGTTCCTTGATGGCTTTTGGCATCATAGATGGAGGCGCCTATAAGGGACTCTGAGGAGGATTTGTCTCGTATGAAGCCGCTGATTACAATGTTTTTCTGTTTTTTCTTGAGGATGATGTATTTGCCTGATTGTATATATTCTACGGGCAGTTTTTGAAACAGAATGCGCAAACAGTGGGATAACGGCTGGGCGGTTATTGTTATATCTATCGGTAACAGATGTTTTGTTAAGGAGGACTCATACGAAAAGGTTACACCTGTCTGCCGGGTGATTTCTGCCAAAACTTTACGGATGGGGGTTTGTTTCATATCTAATGTTACGAGGGGCTCATCATGTTCTGTTCCTTTTGCCTCAATACAAATGTGCATGAGGCAAAGGAGCAGAAGAAAAGAAAATTTAGAATGGAATTGCATCATTGGGTTATGTCTAGTTTCGTATCTAGTGTTTGGTTTATGATTTCAATTATGTCTTCTATCGGAGTATTGTCAAAGGTCGTGGTCAGATAGTACTCTTTTTGTGGAATTCCGCCGATATGGACCTTATAGACTTCTTCTAATTCTTTTACTACCTTTTTCAAGGGGGCTTCATTATAAACAAACACGTGGGTCTTCCATGCAAAAGTGTTGGGGTCACTTTGTTTGTTTATTTGCATTTGTCCTTTTTGGTTAATGAAGGCATACATGCCTTTTGTCAGGATAGCCTCTTTTTGTTCTTTGTTATAAAAACGGACTTTTCCAGACTCTACGGTTGCCGAAGTCTGATTTGCATTTGCCGTTACTTGGAATTGTGTACCCAGTACTTGTATGTTTGCCAGTTCGGTCTGTACCCTGAAAGGACATTGTTCTTGATGTGTGACTGAAAAATATGCTTTTCCATTTAAAGTGACGTTCCTGTTTTTTTTGCCGTATGCCAAGCGGTCATACTGTAAGACCGAATTCTCTGCCAGCGTAATATGGCTGTTGTCCGGAAGCGTGACTTCTTTGACGGCGTGTGCGGATGAGGCAATGACAATCCAGTCTTGCCTGTCGTATATCCACCACCAACTGAATCCGGCTATCAGGAAAGTGACAGCAGCGATAGTTATCAGTCTATATAATAAGATAGAGTTATTTCTTTGTTTGCCGATACCTAGTTTTTGCCAGGCTTGTGTCGTGTCCAGCCTGTTTTCCCGATAGAACCGGGCTACAAAACGAATATCTTTCTCTTCTTTCTCCATGCGATCTTCTTTCTTTTTATTGTTAAGACAGGGAAAAGACAAAATCCCCCTATTCGCTTGCCGATTTTTTTATCCGAAGAAAAAAGTATATATTTTAATGGCTGTTTCTCGTAATGTTTTCAGTGCCTTACTGATTTGATGTTCGACAGTTTTTATAGAAATACCCAGTTCGGTGGCAATTTCCTGATAAGTAAGGCCGTCACGTTTGGAAAGCAGAAAGATCTTTTTCCGTTCGGTAGGAAGGTGGTCGATGGCTGTCCATAAACGCGCGTCACGTTCTGACCGGATGATGCGTTCTTCTTCTGTTAGATCTTCCAAGTCTGTCAGTTCGGTTGTTTCACAGTGTGTTTGTCGGTTGGTTATCAGTGTGAGTGAGCGGTTACGTACAGTTTGGTACATATAAGCTTTCAGGTTTTGAATAGATGTGCCTCCGACAAGCTTCTCCCATACATCAGAGAAGGCTTGTTGGACGATGTCTTCTGCGTCATCCAGATTTTCAGTATAGCGCAGGGCATACATATTCAGCGGACGGTAAAGACAGCGAAATTGGTATTCAAATTCCTTGGGTGATAATTGCATCCTGTGTTTTATTCTTTTTTGGAAGGCAAACTTACGGCTTTTCTTTTATTTGCCAAGCAACAAGAGATGAAAAAGTCTTTAATTTCATTTAGTAATGATAACAATTCGGGTGCGGGAGGTTATTGTATCGGCTTTTCGGAGGTAGTCATAAAATAGGGCAAACCTCACGGTCTGCCCTATCCGAAACTTTAATATGGAATACCTATTGAAACAAAAATCACAGTCTTTACCTTAAAATATTGCCTTTAAAAGTTTCCTTTATCAGCATTATCCCACCAAAGATGTGTACCGCCTTTGTCGCCGGAAATACCGAATTTGCTGGAATTTTCTTCGTCCAGAAGCTTGATCCCGCCTTCTACTCCCTTAGCGTTGGCATCATAAGCCTGGCTGCTATAAATTACGCGGCGCACACCTTCTTCTGTGTTTACGGCTCCATTACTTTCATTGACGAATGCAGGGAAGAAGCGTGGATAGCCGGTGCGGCGTTGTTCTGCCCAGCCTTCGGTGGATAGAGGGAATAGGGCGAGCCATTTTTGGGTGATGATTCTTTCCAGCTTTTCTTCGTTGCTTGCGCTCTCATCCCATTTTACACTTAATTTATTTACAGCCGGAGTGCTTAATTCGGCTTTGATGGGATCTGTATAGTCTATTTGGGTGCTTGTTCCGTTGATGTAGGCATCTACTGCTCCTTCCGGATATTCTTTGATTCCGGCATAAGCCCCCCGATAAGCTAATTCATTAGTCATGGAAACACGGATTCCATTTTCATATAGGTTCTTTACACTTTCACTGCCAATATCCCATCTTAATTTTGCTTCAGCCAGTAGGAAATAGGCTTCCGCTGCTTTCATGATGGGCAGTGGCATGGAATAAGAGGAACCGTTGTTTCCTTGAATCCAACCGGAGAAGTTACCCCAACTGTTTGGTTTGGCAGGCAGGCCACTGGCAAAACGGATACCCAGGTATTGACTATTGGCAGCTACTGTGGTAGTACCGGCTTCGTTTTTGATATCTCCGGTATTCAGGGTCATATATAACGGTTGGCGCGGATCTTTGGTTCCACTCATAATAGTTACCAGATTGGCATTGAATCCACAATCACCCCAATTGAACATCAGCCACATTTCATTCTCAAGACTTTTATCGATCAGAATATCCTTGTTGACTGTTGCCAAAGTGTTTTGGGCAGCCTCGGTAGCGATTGCCTTAAGGTTCATTCCGGCGTTGCCGGCTTCGGTTTCCCGTTTGGACAGGCGTAACGCCATGCGTAGTTTCATCGTATTGGCTATTTTTACCCATAGGTCTTTGTCGCCGTTGCACCAACAGTCAAAGGATTTCAATTTGGCTATTTCATCTGCTCCCATGGCACTGATGTCAGTAATGGCTGTACTCAGATCTTCAAGCATGGCTTTATACAGGTCTTTCTGGCTGTCGAACTCGAAATACACTTCGTTTTCTCCCGATAGGATGGAGCTGTAAGGTATCGGTCCGTAGGCATCTGTGGTCATCAATGTTCCGTAAGCCTGTACGATACGCATCACGCCTGACAGGCCTCTTTCACCACTGGCGTCACATTGTGCGATGATGCGGCGGGTGTTATTGAAAATATGGAGATAATAGTTTTCGTACATACCACCGCTATGTCCCCGGTTCTCTCCCATATCACCATTGGTGAAGTTACCGTTGGGAGTCATAAAATAACCTCCATAAAGGTCAATAGTCAGGTTGGTCCAAAACTGGAACATATTTTGCTGAGGAGGATAACAGTAGGTCATCGGTTCGGTACATTGTGCGGCAAAAGGAAGGTCTGCCGGATCTACCTGTATGTTACTGGTATTCAATTTCTCGAAGTCGTCTGTACAGGAAGAAAAGATGTTTCCTGTAGTCATGGGGATTGCCATTAAGAAGGCGTATGTTAATATCTTATTCCGTTTCATAGTTTCAAGCATTAGAAGTTAAGTTTTAAATTAAGACCAAAGCTGCGTGAGGTAGGCAGTGCAAACATATCTACACCTTGTATTCCATTACCTGTACCTGCCGATACATCCGGATCCATCGGGGCGTCTTTATGGAAGAAAAACAGGTTGCGGCCGATGATGGCTGCTGTCAGGTTCTTGCCTGCACCCAGCAAGTTACGGAAGGTATAACCGAAAGTCACTTCACGAAGACGAATATTGGTAGCATCATAAACATAGTTTTCCACAGCGTATGGACTGTTGAAGTTGTTGTTACCGGTGGTACGATAGTACTTGTCGGCATCAAATTTTACTCCGTCCACTGTAATACCGCCGGCATCACGGGCTTCACCTGAACGTTTCGATACGCCCCATCCGTCCAAGGCGGCTTCGGTCATACTAATCACTTTTCCACCGAATTTAGCATCAATCAGGAACGATAGTGAGAAGTCTTTGTAGCGGAATGTGTTTGTCCATCCCATATTTACTTTGGCATTCATATTGCCTGCGTATTCCAGTTCGTCCATAGAATCACCACTTACGATAGGCTCTCCTTTTTCGTTTTGCAAGGGTTTGCCGTTTTCATCACGCATCAGATGACGTACATACAGATCTCCGTAGTGACCGCCTTCTTTCAATATAACTTTTGCACCTCCGAAATCGGTCAATGTCAGTCCGTTGGGAAGGTCATCTACCAATTCTTTGATTTTATTATCATTATAAGAGAAGTTCAGGTTGGTACTCCAGCTGAAGTTGTCAGTGAACTGCTCGTACCATCCGATATTGAATTCAAAGCCTTTGTTTTCTACATTACCGGCGTTTACATAACGGTTTCTCAAGCCTGATTCGTAAGGAGCCGCAACGGAGAAGAACTGATTTTTAGTGTTGGTTTTATAATAAGTCAGGTTGATATTCAGTCGGTTCTGTAAGAATGTACCGTCAAAACCAATTTCTAAAGAATGGGTTTTTTCCGGCTTCAATGTTCTGAACGGAGCTTTGTCGGGGGGAGTGATGGCACCTTGAGAACCTAGAGAATAGAGCAGATTACTCATGAATACAGGTACGTCATTACCTACGATAGAATAGCTTGCACGGAATTTGAACAAATCAATGTTCTTACCCATATCTACAAATTTGTTCAGCAGGACACTACCTCCAAAAGAGGGATAAAAGAATGAACAGCTTTCTGTGAAAGCCAATGCCGAAGACCAGTCATTACGTGCTGATATATCAAGGAATATGCCTTCACGGTAACCGAGTTGTGCGGTGGCGAATACTGAGTTCAGCCGTTTTTGGGTCATCCAGTTGTCATCTTTGCCCACGGTGGACATATTGCCATAATAGTTGTTCGGAGTAAAGATGTTCGGATAAAAAATGTTTCCGGAACCGGGCTGTGAGAACTGGGAACCCTCGCCCCATAGGTCTACATGAGAGGTTTTGGTTTTTGTAAAACTGGAACCTGCGGTAGCGGATAGAGAAAAATCATTGAATGTATGGTTGTAGCTTACTAAAACATCGCCATAAAGTTGGTCGCTGAAATAGCGGTTGTCTTTCATGCGTCCCATCGGATAAAGGTTTCCTACGCTGGATGCGTAAGCATTGTGTACCCAGTGTTCTTCTCCTCTTTCGTAACGCATACGTCCTTGGATATTCAGATCCGGAGTAATGTTCCATTTGATGCTTCCGCCGAATTCATAGCGGTTACGGTCGGTGATAGGGGTCTGTCTGTTCAACATCCAATATGGATTACCGAATTGCTGTTGTTGTGTATTTGTCCAGTTTTGGACATAGCAGCCTCTTGCGGGATCATATACCTCGAAGTTCTCTTTATAGCCATTCCAGTCTTCTCCTCTAGGGAAGAGATAAACACCGGTCAGCGGATTCCATAAGTAACCGGCAGCTGCCTGATTGGTGATGTGCTGGTTGGTAAACTTGGCCGTGAAATCAATATGAATGTCTTTCAGAATATTGAAACCTACTTTTGAATTCAAATTGTGGCTTCGGTAGTCATTCTGGGGAGTGATGCCTTGTGAATAGACATTGGCATAGGAAAAATAAGATTGGATATTTTCATTGCCTCCGCTTAAGGAGATGGAGTTATTCGTTGTAAATCCGGTACGGAAGAATTTTTTTGCATAGTTTGGAGCTTTGCTGCTTAGTTTCTCACCCCAGCTGAAAGTACCGTTGTCGCTCATTCCATAAGTAGTCTGGAATTCGGGTAGCACCATTGGGCTCTCCATCGTGGTGTTGCTGGATACATTAACGGAAACTTTACCCGACTGTGCTGATTTGGTGGTAATCATAATGGCGCCATTGGCTGCTACCGCACCATAAAGCGCTGCTGCCGATGCACCTTTCAGCAAAGTGATTTGGGCGATGTCGTCCGGATTGATTGTAGACATGGCGTCACCACCGTCTCGCTGGCCTCCGTAGTTGCTGTCTACTTGTGAGTTGGTGATATTCATCATGACAGGAACTCCGTCTACTACTACTAACGGTTGGTTGTTACCGCTGATGGACTTATTGCCACGGAACAGAATCTTGGAAGAACCGCCGGCTCCGGTTGAGTTCGGTGTGATCATCATACCGGCACTTTTACCTTGCAGGGAGTTAATCATATTGACGCTCTTGATGTCATTAACGTCTTTACCTCCTACTGTTTGCGCAGAATAGGTCAGTGTTTCGGATTGGCGTTTAATACCCATTGCCGTTACTACGACTTCACCCAGTGTTTCTGTATCCGATGCCATTTTTACGTTAATTACTGTACGTCCGTTTACAGGTTCCTCTATGGTTTTCATACTTAAATAGGAGAATACCAGAATGTCTTTGTCACCGGCTTGCAGGGTATACTTTCCGTCGAGGTCGGTCACTGTTCCGATAGTTGTACCTTTAATTAATACGTTTGCGCCGATCAGAGGTTCGTTAGCGTCTTTATCTATTACAGTACCGCTGACTGTATGCGTTTGTGCATACAATGCTGTTACAAACATTCCCAATAGGAATGTCAGGAAAAAAGTAAAAATTCGTCTCATAAGGTTAGATTTTGAGGTTCGTTCTTTATTAGATTTTTGTTTTCAGATTAAATAATAGGTTTGTTGATAATTGGGCATGTTTACCCAATGGGTTTGATTTGATAGTTTTTCGCATAGGCATTCAGTTTAAGGTTAACTTATCAAGGTTTATTTATTAAGGTTTCTGTTAATCTCTCTTTAAGTCGGTCAACATTATTAATACAAATATCATAACCGGGTTACTAAACAAAAACTTATATTTTTTGTATTTTATCTCATTCTTGTTTTCTTATTTTGAAATAAATACTTATGTTTGTGTAACCTTAAATTAAAAATGACCTATGAACCTTAATGATAACCGCTTAATTATTAAAACCTTGAAGTCGGGAGATCAAAAAGTATTTTCCCTGGTTTATGCTTCTTATTACAAGCCGCTATGTTTGTTTTGTTCCTCGTATGTTTCTCTTGAAGAGGCTGAAGAGATAGTGCAGGATTTGATGATGTATGTGTGGGAAAAACGTGAGTTGCTGGTAGAGGACTTGTCGCTGAAATCTTTCTTATTTACCAGTGTCAGGAACAGGGCTTTGAATTCAATCACCCGTTCCCATATTACCCGTCAGGTATATGAAGAATATCAGAGCCAACAGTTGAAATCTCTGCCGGCATTGGATTCTTGTTATGGCACGGAGTTGTTTAATACCTATATGGAAGCCCTTCATTCTCTTCCTAAAGAACTGCAAAGAGTATATGTTATGAGTCGGTATAAACAACTGACCCATAAAGAAATTGCTGACAAGCTGGAGGTGTCGGTGCAGACTGTCAATTATCGGATAGGCAAAGCTCTTCAGTTTTTTCGTATTAGATTGAAAGATTTTTGCCTAGAATAGTCGCTTCAATCACCCGAGGGAAATATTCGTATTCCAACTGGTGCACCCGTATTGCCAATGTATCTGGCGTGTCAGTGGGCAATACCGGACAGGTGGCTTGGAAAATGGTATTTCCTTCATCATATCGTTCATTTATATAATGGATGGTGATGCCGCTTTCCTTTTCATGGGAAGCTATGACAGCTTGGTGCACGCGGGAACCGTACATACCTTTACCACCGAACTTGGGAAGGAGGGCCGGATGAATATTTACTATTTTATTCGGATAATCATGCAAAATGACATCAGGTACTTTCAAGAGGAAGCCTGCCAGTACAATAAAGTCAATATGATATTGGTGCAGTATTTCCAGTGCTTTCCCGTCGGCAAAGTCTTGGGCTGTGAGGATAAGTGACGGAACACTCAGTCTTTCAGCTCGCTTGAGTACACCGGCCTGTGCTTTGTTGACGATAACCAATGCTACTTCAGCTGTTCTTTTCTCTAAAAAATACCGAATAATTCTTTCAGCATTCGTGCCTTCTCCTGAAGCTAAAATTGCGATTTTCTTCATGATGTTCTCTATTTTGGTGCACATAAAACAAAAAAATGTGCAAAATTCTGCATTTATTTGCCTGAATATTTGCTCAGCCCAAGAAATATTTATTCCTTTGCAACCGCAAAGAAAATAAAATAATTCAATTTATTAACTAAAAAATTAAAGTTATGTCTGAAATTGCATCAAGAGTAAAAGCTATTATCGTTGATAAATTAGGTGTAGAAGAATCAGAAGTTACAACAGAAGCAAGCTTCACTAACGATCTGGGCGCAGATTCACTGGATACTGTAGAGCTGATTATGGAATTCGAAAAAGAATTCGGTATTTCTATTCCTGATGATCAGGCTGAGAAAATTGGTACAGTAGGTGACGCCGTTTCTTATATCGAAGCTAACGCTAAGTAATTATCCTTATTTTATAATATGGAATTAAAAAGAGTAGTAGTAACAGGTCTTGGTGCTCTTACTCCTGTAGGTAACAATGTTGCAGAAACATGGGAAAACCTGGTGAAGGGGGTAAGCGGGGCAGGACCTATTACTCATTTCGATGCGTCTAAATTCAAGACTCATTTTGCATGCGAAGTGAAGAATTTCAATGGAACTGATTACATTGACCGTAAAGAACTTCGCAAAATGGATCTGTATACACAGTATGCCATTGCAGCTGCTAAAGAAGCGGTGGAGGATTCTGGAATGGACCTCGAAAAAGAAGATTTGAATAGAATAGGTGTAATTTACGGTGTAGGTATCGGAGGTATTCATACTTTTGAAGAGGAAGTAGCTAATTATACACTGAATAAAGATACTGTCGGACCGAAATTCAACCCATTCTTCATCCCCAAAATGATAGCTGATATTGCATCGGGACAGATCTCTATCATGTATGGTTTCCACGGTCCTAACTTCACAACAACTTCTGCCTGTGCATCTTCATCAAATGCTATTGCCGATGCATTTAACTATATCCGTTTGGGTAAAGCAAATGTAATTGTGGCAGGTGGTGCGGAAGCTGCTATTTTTGAAGCTGGTTTGGGCGGTTTTAACGCTATGCATGCTTTGTCTACCCGTAATGATGATCCGGAACGTGCATCCCGCCCGTTTAGTGCAAGCCGTGATGGCTTTGTGATGGGTGAAGGCGCAGGCTGTCTGATTTTGGAAGAATTGGAACATGCAAAAGCACGTGGTGCCAAGATTTATGCGGAACTTGCCGGTGTAGGCGCTTCTGCCGACGCTTATCACTTGACTGCTTCTCATCCGGAAGGATTGGGCGCTAAACTGGTTATGTTGAACGCATTGGAAGATGCGGAATTGAAACCGGAAGATATTGATTATATCAATGTACATGGAACTTCAACTCCTGTAGGTGATGTTTCAGAAGTGAAAGCTATCAAGGATGTATTTGGAGATCACGCTTATAAACTGAATATCAGCTCTACTAAGTCTATGACAGGACACTTGTTGGGTGCTGCCGGTGCGGTAGAAGCTATTGCCAGTGTATTGGCTGTGAAGAATGACATTGTTCCGCCCACTATCAACCATGAGGAAGGTGATAATGATGAAAACATTGATTATAACTTGAACTTCACGTTCAACGAAGCTCAGAAACGTACAGTAAACGCTGCATTGAGCAATACCTTCGGTTTTGGTGGACATAATGCATGTGTAATCGTAAAAAAATATGCTGAATAATCGTGTTTAGCAATATAAAGGATAGGATAAGACTTCTTTTTCGTAAGGATAGGGAGTCTTATCTTCGTTTTTATAAGATGCTTGGATTCTATCCCAAAGACATTAGCATCTACGAACAGGCTTTGCTTCACAAATCTTTATCAGTGAAGTCTGAAAAGGGGCGTTTGCTTAATAATGAGCGTTTGGAATTCTTGGGGGATGCTATTCTGGATGCTGTGGTGGCAGATATTGTTTACAAAAGGTTTGAAGGAAAGCGTGAGGGTTTTCTCACGAATACCCGCTCTAAAATAGTGCAGCGTGAAACATTGAATCGTTTGGCTATAGAGATTGGTTTGGATAAGCTGATCAAGTATACGGCCCGCCAGTCTTCTCATAACAGCTATATGTGCGGCAATGCATTCGAAGCATTGGTAGGTGCTATTTATCTAGACAGGGGATATCGTGCCTGTAAATATTTCATGGAGCATCGTATTATTGGGCCTTATATAAATTTGGAGAAGATTTCCCGTAAGGAGGTAAACTTTAAATCCAAGTTGATAGAATGGAGCCAGAAAAATCGTTTTGAGGTTACCTTTGAGCTGATAACCCAATCACATGATCAGGGATATAATCCGACTTTCGAGAGTGAAGTTCTGGTGGAAGGTATTTCGGGAGGAAAAGGAACCGGTTATTCTAAAAAAGAGTCTCAGCAAATGGCTGCGCGTGTGGCTTTGGGAAAAATAAAGAATGATTCCGGCTTTATTGAATGTATTTTTGCGGCTAAGACTGCCCGTGAGTTGCCTCAGGAGGAGGTAACGGTTTCTGATAGTAAGCCTTCAGACAGTGGGACCGTTACTCCGGATCTTTCTTTGGAGGAGATTAAGAAAACGGATGTGGTCGAGCAGATAATCAGTGAAGCGGAAGAAAAGGCTTTTAAGGAAAACGCTTAGCGGATTTTATCGATATTGTTTATAATTTATTAATTAGCTATTCCGGTGGTTTTGGGTATGTCCGGCAGGAATACATAATACATTGGAATATGCCCGATTACATCAAGAAAATGTAGTCGGGCATATTTCATATACTGACGGGAATTAGATTTCATCAGGCCATGGGCAGGGTTTTCCTGTGGCTTTGAATGTGGGACGTTGTCCTCCTGTTGCTCGCAAATAGTTCCCTAATTCCTTGGAGAGCCGTTTTACGATGCCGGGATGTTGCTTTGCTACATCATTTTTTTCACTGATATCATTTGGTATGTTGAAAAGTTCTTTTTTACCGGTTTCATAATAATAGACCAGTTTCCATTCGTCTTTGCGGATAGAGCAGTCCAGATTGATGCCTGGTCCGTCATTACCCCAGATATTAGGGAAATTCCATACCAGTGCGCGTCCTTTGGACGGGTCTCCTGTACCTTTCAGCAGGGGCATAAAGCTGATACCGTCTATAGGGTTGACTGTCTTATAGTTTGTGATACCCGCCATTTCAAGTATGGTAGGATAAAAATCTTCAATTATAAGATATTTGTCACAACGAGTATCCGGGGTGACTACTCCGGGCCAGCTTACAATCATTGGTTCGCGTATTCCTCCTTCATATAAGGAGCCTTTGCCACTATTGAGAGGAGCGTTTTGAGTGTGAATTTGTCCGTCGCGCCATCCGGGTTCGGCAGCTAGCCCTCCGTTGTCACTCATAAAAATAATAACGGTATTGTCTGCTTCATCATTTTTTTCCAACCAGTTCATCAAATCCCCCAGACTTTTATCCATTCCTTCAATTAAGGATGCATATGCGGCTTCTTTGTCACTAAGTCCTTTTTTAATATACTTGGGGAAGAAGCGCATATCTTTGTCAACAGGAACGTGGATGGCATAATGTGCCATATATAGATAAAAAGGTTGATTGTACTTTTTTGCTTTGTCCAATGCTTTGATAGCTTCTTGTGTCAGGGCTTCTGTTGCAAATATACCTGTTCCCCAATAATCTTCCAAGCCGGGGATGGCCATTAGTGAATAGGGCTTCCCATCGCGGGTGTGCCCGTAGTTCTGTTCGCTCAGATAAGTAGCCAGACCACCGGCGGCATGTCCGGCTATGTTTACTTCAAACCCCCAATGGGTAGGGTTCTCTCCCGGTGTGTCAATAGAACCGAAATGAGCTTTTCCGCAGTGGATGGTATGATAACCGTTCTGTCTGAGTAACTCAACGAAAGAAGTGCCGACAAAGGTATTGGGCGTTCCTGTTACTTGGCTGACTCCGTTGTAGTTCCAGTCTGGCAATTGTATTGTATTGCTTGGTCTGTCGGTAGCTTTGTTTTTTTCAAGTGTCCAGTTTGTTACACGATGTCGGGTGTTGTTAGCACCCGTTATCAGACTGCAACGGGTAGCGGAACTGATATTGCAGGCGTATGCTTGTGTGAACATCATCCCTTTCTTGGCCAGACGTTCCATATTGGGAGTTTCGTAGGCTTCATTATAATGTGTTTTCTGTGTCCAGAAAGGTAAGGATGTATCTTGCCAACCCATGTCGTCCACCATAAATAAGATGATATTGGGACGTTGTTGGGTTGTTTCTGAAGACATTTTTTCTTTTGCTTGCGTCGAGATTCCTGTTAAGGAAGCGAGAGCGAAAGATACAAGTAGTTTTTTATTCATATCGGCTGGTTTTATAAGTTATTTTTCGATTACAATTTTTTTGGGGGTATCTATGGAAATACTTCTCAGTTCTTGCTTGCCGGAATTTTCTATCCATACTTTTAGTGTACCTGTACATAGTACGTTCAGCACCAAGCGGTTCTCTGTTAAAGAGATAGTTTGGACGGTGGCCGGGGACAGATACTTTTCCTGTATGCCAATGACTGCCCATCCTTTCCGTATGGGGCAGAGATGAAACAGTTTGTCTGTAAATCCGATAAGTTCGAATGTACTGCTGTCTGATAGTTCTTCTGCCTTTTGTGATTCCCAATTATAAAGCAGCACGCGTTCTTCGGGGGTGGCAGACATTTTCTCAAAACTGTTCCGAAGAGAATAATCTTCTTTTTTTATAATGGCTTGGACTTGCTGATGCCGGGGGGAAACATTCAGGTTGTAACAGATTAATGTCATTGCTCCGTTGCCTGAGGGAGCTGCTACTCGATACGCTTTTCCACTCCATAATGGATTGGTCAGTATAGATTCTGGCATAGGTACGGCGGGAGCTTCGGGACGGAACAGTTTGCCTTGTTCGTCAATTAAGGGGAAAATGTTTTCCTTGATAAAGTCCCGAGGGGCGTCCGACAGGTAGACCGGACCTCCGGAAATAGCCTTGGAACGTGCCATCAAGGTGCCGCAAACGGTATCGCAGGAATGAAACATATCATGGTCGGGCCATACGGTTTGTCCTAGTAGCAAGGTATTGGTATAAGACTGGAATAGATGTGATTTTGCCATATCCTCATCATATTTCTTATAGTCTATGCTGACACGGGTGCTGTTACTGTATGACGTATGGTCAGTATTGATGACGTTCTGTGCCATACAGTTCATTAGTCCCATATTTTGCCGGTGGGTCTCGGCTTCTAGGCTTCGGTTACAGTCGGTTGCCTGGCGGATACTTTCATGGCCTCCCATGTAGAGTGGTAGTGTAAAAGCTTGGTTATCTACTTTCAGAAAATCGAATCCTTGTTCTTTTAAGGTGCTGACGTAGTAGCGATAGAAGGAACGGATGCGGGTGCTGTCCGTTCCTGGCAGAAGGCTGCCGGCGTGTGGGTATAGGGCTTGTCGGACGACTTGTGGAAATCCGTTTTCGGGGGATAATCCCATCCAGTATCCCGAAAGGCTGTACCACAGTCCGATCCATTTGATTTTATTTTCTTTTTTGTATGACATGATTTTTTTCCATCCCGACGGGAAACGTTGTTTATCCGGTATGAAATCGGTCAGTTGCCTGTTCTTGTGGGCGAGATGACCGTCGTCAATCAGTACATACCGGATAGGAATACCGGATGCCTCTATCGTTTTCATATCGTTTATTACCTTGGATTCGTTTATATCATCATGATAATGTTCCCATGTACACCAACCGAGATAGCGGAAAGCTTCGAAATATTCCTTGGCTGTGCGGCTTTTTAAGTCGGCGGCTTCTGTATTTTTCATCAGCGCTTGATAGGCTTGCCGAATGGTTGAATAAATATCTTTTCCTTGTCGGATGAGTAGAAGAGGGACTTCCGGTTTCAGATAGTCTTTTCCTAAAGTGGATACATATAGGGTGACAGAGCCGTTATCGTTTACTTGCAGCCAGCTTAAACTGTTACGGCCGGCAATGGCTTTGGCAAACAAGTATTCTCCGTTTGTCAGTTCCAGCAGTAATGCATCTCCCAACGTAGATGGGGCTGCATTGGAAGGTATTCCCGGATAGCGGGTGTCGGTTAATTCTTTTAAATCGTTGAACACCCAAGGTAGGAGCCGGTTGGTATTGTTGGGCCATTCAAAATCTCCCGGACGGGAGTCTCGGCTGAAGAAAATACCTCGGACGTACCCGGGTAACCGTACCGGACAGGCAATAGTCTGGGTTTGTCCGGGTATGGATTTCTTATAGGGTATGGGAGAAGAAATGGAAGTTAAATCAATCGTATCTGTCATTGACAAAGCGTTTGTGTTCTTGAAAGACTTTCCTTTTTCATATGTGTAATCTGTTTGCCCGAAGGATTTCGGACAAACAAATACATTGCAAATCAGGATACAAATGAATATTGCTTTATATTCTCTCATGATTTTTTATTTGAGGGTTACGTTATAGGCACTGAAATGTCTGATTTCGGGTAAGGCAACGGATTGGGTTACGGTGAGGCGCAAGGCGGTGGTTTCTACCGGTTCGAAGTGTGCAATGCGTTTGTGTCCCACAGACTCGCCGGAGCACACTGTCTGCCATTTTCCGTTGACTTTCGCTTCTATCTTGTATTGGCGTATTCTTTCGCCTTTGGCAATGTCTTCTTGGATGATGCAGTAGTTGACCGGTTGTTTTTCATTCAGATTCAGCGTAAGCCGTTGCCTCCGGCCTTGGGTTTCCGCCAATGGTGTACCAAAGCGCCGGTTTATTTCTTCTCCCCATTCTTTTAAACGCTGTTCGTCACCTGCCGGCAATAGCCCATCAGGATCGGGGGTCAGCCCGATGATTAACGTAGCGTTGCGGCCCACTGATTTTTCGTACATATCCATCAACGTTGTCAATGGATAGATATTATTCTCGTCATCGGGTTCCCAAAACCATTCGTGGCGGCCGTTGGCACCACGCAGGGGGCTGTCTGCCATAGCCGGTACCCAGTATTTGCCTTCGGGATCACCTTGTTTTAATAAGGCTATTTGGTCTTTTTGGCTTTCAATACGTTTATGATGTGAACAGGGGGCCGGAAAAGTGGACCAGCAGGGGTATCCCACTGTGCCGGTTTCTGAACCTCCCCAGCGGAAATCAGCACGGTCTATGTTGTGGTAGAACAGGCAGTTGGGTTGGTATTTATTGACGATGGGTTCCACATCAGGACCGTCACCTCGTGGGTCATCGGCTCCGCCATCAAACCAAATCATATATAAATCTCCATAGCGGGTACAAAGTTCTTCCACCATTTTCTCGCAGAAGCGTTTATACCACGCCTGTCGGTTGGCGGCAAATTCTCCGTCATCGGCTACCTTGAAATTATGGATACCCAGAAGTGAATTCCACCGGATGCCTACATAGATGCCCGGCTGGATACCATACTTACGGCAGGAGTTGACAAAGTCGCGGACAATGTCTCCTTTGCCATCACGCCATTTTACAGCTTTCAGGCAGTATGGGTTTACGTCACTTTGCCACAATCCGAAGCCGGTTTCATGCGTGGCTGTGAGTACGGCGAATTTGCAGCCTGCGGCTTTAGCTGCCTGAATCCATTGGTCAGTATCCAGTTGGGTAGGATTAAATATATTATAATCTTCAATGGGGCTGATACGGTTGTTGCCTTGTCCGTAGCGGATGCCGTCGAATACGTGGAGGTCATAATGAAATACGGCTCCCATTTCCGCTTCGTGCCATTTCAATTGATGCGGTTTGGGTACAATGATTTCCGGTTGTGCAACACTCAGTACACAGTTCATAAGGAAGAGAAGGGATGTATATAGTATCTTCATGGGTTATAAATAATTAAAAAATGGATCTTCTGTTTTTTGCAGCCATGTTTTTAATTGGCTTTTCAATCGGTTTACCAGTTTGGGATGCTGCATAGCTATATTATTCATTTGGTAAGGGTCTGATCTCCTATCGAATAGAATAATCTTATCTACCTTTCCATCGGTTGTATGGATAGTAAACGTATGTGTGGCGGTGCGTAATCCCCGGTAGCCTGTTGCCGGATTGGATGACTGTATGTAATAATAAGGTTGGACAATGCGGTTGTTTTCTTTTCCGCAGAGGAGAACGGAAGCAAGGTTGAATGTTTGTACTTCTTCCGGTATTTGTTGCTGAAAGCCCATGATGGAAAGCAGGGTCGGATACAAGTCGGCAAAAGCTATCATGGTTGTTCGGTCGGTTTTCGGCTTTATTTTTTCCGGCCATGAGATAAGGACGGGAATTCGCATGGATTCCTCATAAAAGATATCTTTTCCGGCTTGTTCATGAGCCCCCATGCAGATGCCGTGGTCAGAAGTGAATACTACAATAGTATTTTTTAATAAACCCAAACGTTTCAATTCGTTGATTATCCGACCTATATTTTCATCGACTCCGGTCATGCAGGCATAGTAATTGCGGATATTGTTTCGGAAATAGTCACCCATTTCAGTGCCTTTGGCGGGAATGTCGGGACGGTTGGCACATAATGCCTCTACATTCAGGTTTTTATACATCTCCTTGTATCGATCGGGCACCAACTCGTAACCGGTGTGTGGAGGGTTCATGGATACGACTAAGGCAAATGGCTGCGTTTTATCTATATGCCCGTTGAGGTACTCAATCGCTTTGTCGGCTTCATACTCCGGTCCCCATTGATTGACATAATAAAAACTGTCCCGGGGAGCATCAGTGTCCCAGTACATGGGTTTTAAATGGTAGTCGTAAGTGTCATAAGCGGTCCAATAGTCAAAACCGTGCCGGCGTTCTTTTGGACACCATTCGTTCCAAGCAACTGCACCATGGTTGTTGTAAGTATCTATGTATGGTTCATAAGGAGCATCCAGATGCCATTTGCCGATATATCCTGTTTGGTATCCATTGGCTTTAAGTATATCACTCCAGCAGCGTGCATCTTGTGGAAGTTCTACTCCATAAGGAGCGTTGGCAGAATTGCAATTGCCTGTTACTTTGTTCTTATGCGGATACATGCCTGTCATCAACATGCCTCGTGCCGGTGAAGATACGGGATAGCTGCTGACAGCATTGGTGAAATTCACTCCTTCACGGGCCAGTTGGTCCAGGCAAGGTGTTTTGACAGGTTCTTTTCCGAGACAACCTAAAGCATCTCCTCTCCATTGATCTGCCATGATGAAGACCAGGTTAGGTTTTTCTTGAGCTTGAATCTGGAATACTGGACACAAAGGGAATGCCAGCAAGAAAATATTAAGTCTTTTCTTCATAATCTGCAAAGGGTTAATAGAGGTTTCATCATTCCTGACTGATTGTGTTTTATTGTGTAATTGTCAAAAACTTAATTTAAAAAGCTCTTATTTTAAGCGTTGATAAATAGCATCAGCAAAACTTCATCATTAAAACAAAGATATTCATATAATGTGAATATGTTATGGGAAGGTAGGAAAACTTTTCGGAAACTTTCCTTTTCCTTCCCATAAATGCTTGTTATTGTTTTGAAAGCTTATTCACCTTCAGGTAAAGTTCCATCATTTCTGCTCCATCCGGGATTCTGATAAATGGTAGAACTTTCATATTCGTTAGAACCCGGAACAGCGGTAGTCAGGCGGAATTGCTTGTTACTAATAGGATACAGGTATTTGCTTGTATTCCAATTTAGTCCACTGAAACCAATATTAGCAGCATTTTTACGATAAGGTAATAAATATTTTCCTTCTGCATATGGGTCGGATTTTGCTGAAATATTGGCTGTCTTGTCTGTTACGCCATATTCTAAAAGTGTTATTTGGGGAATTGGGGTTACAGCGTCTTCGGCTTGAGGGTTTGTATACAGTTGATACATGCTATCCCAAAAATTAAATCCTTGCACATGCACATCTTTTACTTGATCCAAAGCGCGCCAACGTTTTAAGTCTGCCATACGGAATCCTTCTGATACCAACTCGACACGTCGTTCACGACGGATGTTGTACAGAGTTGTGTTTATTTGTTGACCGGCAGAATAACTTCCCCAATCTTGCTTTTCTTTACTTATGTCTGTATTGTTTATGGTCTTTTGATAGTCTGTACTCATACCGGCACGTGTACGAAGAGCTTTCCAGTATTTATCGCAGTTGCCACCTAGATTACCGTTTAATTCGTAGTAAGCTTCTATATAATTCAGGTAGGCTTCTGCTGCACGGAAGATTGGGCATCCTGTATAGGATTCTTTTGTTGACTGCATATCTCCGGATGTATTCAATCCTTTGCGCAGACAGTATCCGGTCGGATTACTATTTTCTTTTTGGGGCTCGAAAATTTCAGGGCGGTAAAAGTAGCCGTATCCATCATTCTTCTTTATCCAAGTAGCAAAATTGGGATTGTCGGATAACAGATCTCCGGTTTTTAAAATCGTCTGTCTCATGCGTCCGTCTCTGTCGGTAAAGATATGTTCGTATGTATCGTCTCCTTGATAACTGGTACTGGCATAAATAGGTAGGCCGTCAGCCATCAGATAAGAATCTACCATGGAGCGCGTATAACCTGTGTTACCTCCGCCATTGCGTTGTAAATAGCTTACAACAAAGTGGAAAGAAGTGGCATCTGAGTTGACACTATATTTACGCCATAATAAAATTTCATTTATTCCGCTTAAATCAATAGAATTAAATAGTGCGGCATAATTGTTGTGCAAGCTATGTCCTTGAGCTACGATATCAGCTGCTTCTATTGCTTGCTGTAGGAAATATTTAATTTCAGCATCGATGTCAAAGCTGAAATCTTTTAAATAATCCATTGAAGCACCAGGCCATCCGGGACCACCAGGAACAAATGCACTTCCTTTATGATATTTTTCCCATGTTGCTTCAAACAGGGCAGCGCGACTTTTTACTAATGCAGCGCAGTCTTTGTTTAACCGATTGCTTACGGGAGCAGTGGGAAGCATATATTCGTAGGCTTTATCTAAATCAGATAAGATAAAGCGTGCGACTTCATTGCGTGGACGCCGTTTGGAAGCTTCACGTATGGCGTTGTAATCATCCGGTAATATTTCAGTCAGAATAGGAAAATCACCTAGATTCTGCAATGCTGTGAGATAAATATAAGCACGGAAGAAATATACCTCGCCAATATAGTGTTTGATATTTGCGTCATTACCGGATATTTCTCTGTTGGTATATCGTTCGGTAACTGTTTGAATAAAATAATTAGCTGCACGTATCTTACGGAAATATTTATGCCATAAGTCATCATCACCGACATGGTACTGTCCTTTTACGAAAAGTTTACTTGGTGAGTCTGCGGTTTGGTCGTCTGTTCCGTTATCTTTTTGGAATAATCCTAAATTATAAGTGGCAGAACCATGAGATGGAAGAATATTGCCATATTCGTCATCTTTTTCGTCTTCACTGTCATTATAAAATTTGGCAGTATAAGCAGCCAGGTCTGTTTCGGAATAAAGATAGACATTGGTGCTGACAGAAGTGATAGGTTCGCAATCCAGATAATCATTGCATGAGGTCGTAAAAACACTTGCAGCGGCTATGAATGTATATAATAGAATCTTTTTCATATGTTTTATTATTTAGAATGTTGCATGTAGTCCAAAAGATATAGTTGTTTGTAGCGGATAAGTTTTTCCGGAATTCCCATCAGAATAACTTGAATAAGTTGTTTCTGGGTCAAAACCGCTAGGTAGGCTAGTGATAGTCAATACATTCTCGGCACTGACATATACACGTAATTTCTGCATATGTAGTTTGTTGATGATTTGTGTCGGGAAAGTATATCCTAGTTGGATATTTTTTAAACGGGCATAGGCGCCGTTTTGCAAGTAACGCGTTTGTACTTTTTGATTCATATCTTTGCTCATATACATTTTGGGAAAATAAGCATTGGTATTGGGACCAAATACAGAAGTTGTATTTTCTGGGCGATAATAATCCAAATGCTCTTTTAAGCCGGTTGATTGCCATTCTCCTCCCGAGATTCCCCAAAACATGAGACCATCCAGCCATAAATCGCGTTTTGCGACTCCTTGCCAGAACATACTAAAGTCGATACCTTTCCATTCAACTCCTAAATCTAAGCCAAATCTGAAACGTGGGGTGGAGTTACCAATAATTTTGCGGTCTCCCGGATCGTCTACTGTATTAGCTCCTTCGTTGATTACTTTATCTCCATTAAGGTCTTCGAACATAATATCACCTTCGCCCCAGCCTGAGCCCCATGAAGGGTTGTTATCTTTTGTCCATTCGTCCATTTCCGATTGGCTTTTAGCTATTCCATGAGTTACATATCCCCAAATGGCTCCTAATTCCTGATCTTTATAATAGGTGTTGAGTGATTTGGATTCGTTGGGATACTTGTCGACAAATGAGCGGGAATCTGCCATGTTGAAGCCTATATTATAATTAACTTGTCCTATTCTGTCACGCCAACTGGCGGCTACTTCCCATCCTTTGGTGCGTAAGTCTGTGTTATTGCTTGCCGGCATACCGATGCCATAGATAGAAGCAACTTCAGAAGCCGGACCGACCATATCCAATGTCTTACGGATAAAATAATCGAAATTTATGTTAAGTCGATTTCTGAACATTCCTAAATCAAAACCAATATTTAAGGATTGTACTGTTTCCCAAGTCAATGAACTGCTAATTGTTCCAGGCATACCGGCAACAGTTGGTTTAGAGTCTCCCATTAGCCAGCTTCCTCCATTGGGCTTGACTGTTTGCAATAAATACATGGGATAATAAGAATTCGTATTTTGATTACCTAGTGTACCCCAGGATACACGAGGCTTTAATTGGTTGATAATATTTTCATCTACCGGGAAAAAATCTTCGGCCGCCATATTCCAGCCTAAAGAAAACGAACCGAACAGTCCCCAACGGTCTTTTCGGAGGAAACGAGAAGAACCGTCATAGCGTAAGTTACCAGCAATAAAATATTTATTGGAATAATCATAGTTAATACGTCCAAAGAAACCCGCTGTAGCCCAAGTGTAAGCACTGGCTTCATTAATTTTATCTTCGCCTGTTGCAGTGCCGATTTCGGGTACTGATTCAGTAATGAGATCCATACGTTTTACAGAAAGATAACGGTTGTTGTATTTTTCTGTATTAACGCCTGCCATTACTTTGAATTGATGTTCGTCGAATGAAAAAGAATAATCACTATACAAGCTGGTTGTCAAATGATTGGCTTTAGTCCAATATTGCATAGCTCCGGTTTGTCCTACTGCGTATTCTCCACCGTATGCCAGTTCTAATGCTTCTCCGACTACATTGTGTTCATATACTTTATTCAGATTCTGTCTTTGTACTTGATCAATCAAGCGTAACCCTACATTTGCATATATATTCCAGTTTTTCAAAGGATGAAAAACAAGTTGTCCTTGCAGATAAACGTTATTATTACTGGTAATGGAACGACTTCCATTCGTAAGTTGTCCTAATTTTCCATTGCGCATATAGTAGCCGTTAGGATCTTTAAACGGCATTGTAGGCCATAGGCGTGCCACATCATGATAGAATAAGCCATTCATGTCGCTGTAAAGAGGGTTGTCTAATTTGGTATAAACATATTTAGTATTAACTTCTATATCCAACCATTTAAAAGGTTGTGCATTAAATTTTGCATTGGTTGAAATACGTTCATAGGAATCATTTCCGTAACGCAGATTACCGTCTTGATCCAGATAGTTGGTTGATACATAATATTGGCTTTTATCACTGCCTCCGTTGATATTCAGGTTATGCTCTTGAGACCATGCCCATTTGTAGTGGGTTTTGTACCAGTTAACATTGTCATTGGCTTTTTCATGGAATTGCCAGTTACCATTTGCATTGGCAATAGTGCTGGTTGTAATTTCACCATTCATGTATTGCTGGATACGTTCCATGGTATCTTCATCAAAAATAGCTTTTCCTCCTCCGTTAATACTACCTTCGTTAAAATAGTTAGCGAATTGGTAGGAGTTCATTAAATTCGGCAAATGGTTAGGACCGGCATAACGGGCATTTCCGGAATAAGAGATACTGGCTTTTCCTGCTTTACCTTTTTTAGTAGTAATCAAAATCACGCCGAATGCTGCACGTGAACCATAAATAGAACTGGCGGCTGCATCTTTTAATACGGAGATAGACTCTACATCATCCGGATTCAGATTGTTCATATTGCCTTCTATACCGTCAATTAAAACTAACGTAGCAGCTTTAGAACCTGTAGAAATAGTACCTGTACCACGGATGTTCACATCCATAGTTTGTCCTAATTGTCCTCCTAAGCCTCCAACAGATAAATTTAAACCAGGAACAGTACCTTGTAATGATTGGCCTAAGTTAGTGACGGGACGGGAATCGAGTACTTTAGTATCTACTGTAGCTACAGCGTCTGTCAGATTAGCTTTTCTTTGTGTACCGAAACCGACTACGACAACCTCATCCAACGTTTGTGTGTCTTCAGACATTTGAATGTTATACGAAGTTTGGTTTTCATTGACTTTAATTTCTTGTGTGATGTATCCGATAAAAGAGATAACCAACACATTTTCTTTTGAAACTTGGATTGTGAAATTTCCATCAAGGTCGGTCACCGTTCCATTGGTTGTCCCTTTGACAATGACACTGGCACCGATAATAGGCTCTTTGAGCTTTTTATCCGTGACTACACCGGTGATGCTGAATTGCTGGGCGTACAGGAATGTACAGTTGCAAAGCAATATCAAAAATAGAATTGAGATTTTTTTCATGCTTCTCTGTTTTTTAATTAGACATTAGGTTAATACATTGCAAATGTATGTTAATCAGTGATGTGGCTTAATACACGTTCATTTCATTCAGCATGCATGTTTAATGCATCTCTATATTTTTTGGTGAATCTTTGTTGTTATCTCTTTTTTATTTTATTCCTTTGCTACAGGTAATGAATTAAATATGAACCTTAAAATCTTATCACTGGTTATAATTGGAGTATGTATATTGCTGCCGGATGTGTGCTATGCTTTTTTAAGCAAAGATGTGCATCTGCTCAATATGCAAAACGGATTGGCCGACAATACCGTATCTGCTGTTTATAAGGATAAAGAAGGCTTCGTTTGGTTTGGAACCCGAAACGGGTTGAGCCGTTATGACGGTAGGCGGATTACAAATTTTGAAAGGAGTAGGAGTTATCCTAGTATTTCAAACTTAAAGGAGGTTTTTGACGGGGTGCTGGCATTTGTGGATAATGGTGTCTTTTCTGCATTTGATTTGAAAAAAGAACGGTTTTTGTCTGTGGTTTCTTCTTCGGGACAGGGTATTCCATCTCGAGGGATGTTGCAGAGGAATGATTCGTTGGTTTGGGTGATTTCCGGGAGTGAGCTGCATTTAATGAAGCGGTGCGCATCAAAAGAGGGTGAGCTTCGGCTCCGGGTTTAAGAAAAATATACAGGCTGGAATAACCAGGATAATCTTTTGGTTGCCATCACTTATTCTTCGGATAAAATCTGTCTGATTGATGAAAAAGGTAGAATTATCTTGCTGGATGCGACAAACCTGAATTCCTTTCGGGTGATTGATCTGGGGCGTACCGGTAGTCTGTCTGTAAATTCTGTTTTGTATGATGATGGTCGGATATGGATTTCTACAATTGCTCATGGGGTTATTTATTACAATGAACGAACCGGGAAAATCAAGCAGTTGACTTATCATGTGGCTCCGGTATCCGACAGACTTTCTCATACAGATGTTTTCGGTGTTATCAGATTAAATGAGAATAAATATCTGGCCGTAACGTGGAATGGATATACGGTGATGACAATAGATAAAAATAATCAGGACGAGATATTGACAGAAGTTTATAGTAACACTTCTTCTTTGATGTACCGCAATCTTGAAACGAGGATGATTGCGGCTTATTACGATTCACATGGTATTCTGTGGATTGGTACGGATGGTGGAGGAGTTATCTGGTCGGATTTGCGTATGCAGTTTTATAATTGTTTTTATCAGGACAGGCATAATGAGATTTGTTCTATTGTAGCGGATGACGATCATTATCTTTGGTTGGCAACATACCATAAAGGAATTATGCGGAGCCGGACAGCGTTTGGTACTTCGGAAAAAACAGACTTCTTTCAAGTAGGAGATCAAGATGTGAAAAAACAACAGACAGTGTTGTGCAGTCTGAAAGATGAGAAAGGGAATTTATGGTTTGGGAATTCAGATGGTTCATTGACCTGTTATTATAAAAAAGAACGCTCATTCAAGATATTGCGATTGATCACGGAAGATGGTGACCTTAACAAATCATCTGTCTGGGCCTTATTTCTTGATAGCAAAGGCCGTTTTTGGATTGGTACACATAAAGGACTTTGGTTATTCGACCGTGAAACGAACAGGGGTAAGAAGATACATTTCAAAGTATCCGGATTACAGAACTTGTCTCCTCTTTATATTCGTGCTATGGCTGAAACCGACGATCATACGCTTTGGCTGGGCACTGCGAATTATGGTATATGTAAAGTGATAAATGAAAAAGAACTGCAGACCGGCTATGAAAAGAAGTATGGTATGGCTGAGAATTCCGTTCGTTCATTATTAGCTTCGTCTGATGGTAATCTGTATGTCGGATACATGGCCGGTCTGGCAGTTTTCTCTCCCGGACAGGATGCGATAACTCATGTATATACTACCCGGGATGGATTGTGCAGTAACTTTATTGGTTGCATGACTGAGGATGCGGACGGGCAAATCTGGTTGGGCTCTAATTCAGGTATTTCCCGTTATAGCCGTCATCAGCATTTGTTTTATAATTATTACATTGCAGGCAGTAACCGTTCTGTCCTGCATTGGGAGGATGTCCTGTTTTGGGGAAATAATAAAAATCTTACTTATTTTAACCCCGATGACATTAAAGCGTTTACCACTTCCGAATCTGTCGTGATTACCGGATTGGAGGTAAATAATAAACCTGTAGAGATAGGAAGAGAGGTCAATGGGCAGACCATTCTTTCACAAAGTATTTTCTATACGCCTTTTGTCCGGTTGAATCATGCGAATCGTGACTTTGCGCTGACGTTCAATAACCTTTCTTATTCTGAAAGCCAGCAGAAGTATAGTTACAGGCTTCGTCCTTATCAGCCTGGTTGGCTTGTGGCCAACGGAGGGGAAAAAGTTTCGTATGCTAACCTTCCTGCCGGGGAATATGTTTTTGAGGTGAAAAATATTTATCCGGATGAAAGAGACAGTAAAATAACCTCGTTGAGAGTAGAGATTTTGCCTCATTGGAGTGAAACTTTCTTTTTCCGCTTCTGTATGATGGTGCTGGGAGGGATAATAGTTTATATGGTTATGCAGCGTATTAAATTACGGCAAAAGAGGTTGGAGCACGAGTTGCGCTTGGAACATGAGATATTTGCTGCTACTGTAGAGCGTGACAAGGAGAAGCAGATTCGGATGGAACGCGAGAATTTCTTTACGAATGCAGCTCACGAGTTGCGTACACCTTTAACTTTAATCTTATCTCCCCTGCAGGAATTGTTAGGAACCGTCCGCCCTTCAGACACCGTCTATACTAAACTGGCTGCCATGTATCGCAATGGAACCTCTTTGCAGACATTGGTCGATCATTTGCTTTATGTGCAGAAGATTGAAGCAGGTATGATTAAACTCCGGATTTCGAAAGTCGATATAGTGGTATTGGCAAAGCAGATAACCGATCCTTTTCATGAACTGGCAGAAACAGAAGGGATTAACTTTACGGTTGAATCGCTGAATGAGCCACTTTTGCTATGGATAGACGTGGAAAAAATAAGTTCGGCTATCCGTAATTTATTATCTAATGCGTTTAAGTATACATCTCCGAATGGAAAGGTGATTTTTAAGATGAACCGTATCGAGATAGATGGATATTCATTTTGCAGTATAATCATATCGGATACAGGTAAAGGAATACCGGAAGAGTTACGGGGGAGGATTTTTGAATCATTTATTACCGGAGAAAATACACCTTTGTTTTCTAATAAGGTAGGTATAGGCTTGCGTATTGTTAAAAATACGATGGATCTTCATCATGGCACGGTGAATTTGGACAGTACTCTCGGAAAGGGTAGCACTTTCACATTATTGATTCCTGAGGGAAATGCACATTTTGCAGAGGACCGGTATGAGATTGTTGGTGCTCCGGAGATGGAGGAGTATGCTCTTCCGTTACCGGTAATGCAGGCGGAAGGGCAGGAAGACAAGCCTTCGAATAAAAAAACATCTCTTCTTGTTATTGAGGACAATGAGGAAATCCGGCATTATGTCTGTTCTTTATTCTGTAAAGATTATGCCGTATATGAGGCGGCAAACGGTGAAGAGGGGGTTGATGTGGCAATGAGTAAAATTCCGGATTTGATTATTTCTGATATAATGATGCCTGTAAAAGATGGGTTTACCTGTTGCCGGGAATTGCGTGAGCAGCCTCGGACAGCACATATCCCTATTTTGATGCTGACGGCAAAGGCTGAGGATGCGGATGTGTTGCAGGCTTCAAAAATAGGTGTGGATGATTATATGATGAAACCCTTCAATCCGGAGGTATTGAAGGCAAAAGTCCGGAACCTGATACTCCAGCGGGAACGCCTGAAGAGGATATATACAAAGACGTTGATGTTGAAGCAGCAGGAAAGTGAACCGGAAGCGGATGGGAATAATGCTCCGGATGATTTTATACAGCAAATTATTCATGTCATAGAAGCTAATCTGGCGAATGAGAACTTTAATGTAAAAATGTTGGCGGAGCAATTGAATATGAGTCAGCCTACCCTTTATAGAAAAATAAAGCAACGTAGCGAACTGGCTGCTATTGATATGATTCGGAGTGTACGGATGAGCAAGGCTGCCTCCCTTATTATGGAGAACAGGTATTCCATTCAGGAAATAGCCGAAATGGTAGGATATAGTGATACACGTACGCTCCGAAAGCATTTTACCGAGCAATTCGGAGTGTCTCCATCCAAGTATATGGAAAAGGATTGAATCTGCTTCTTATCCGAAGCAGATTCCCATCCGTTTGCCTTGTACAATCAGGTCATGGTTCTCATTGACAAGTTTTAATTTACCAGCCACTTCATTCAGAGGGATGGAGCCAATTTCCGCACCTTGCAGAGAGACCATTCGTCCGAATTGTCCGGAAGCAATCAGTTCTGTGGCATGTCCACCCATACGAGTGGCCAGATTACGGTCGTAGGGAGTAGGAGAGCCGCCACGCTGGATATATCCCAGTACAGTTTCACGGGTCTCGAATCCGGTTTCATATTCTATTTCTTGGGCTATATATTCGGCGGCTTTTTTGCCGTCCATGGTTTTGATGCCTTCTGCGACAACAACAATGGAATAGGGCTTCCCTTTTTTCAAGCGTTCAATGATGGTATTGCCTATATTATGAATATCATAAGACAGTTCCGGAATAAGAATCACGTCACCGCCTCCCGCCATTCCGGAATAAAGTGCAATCCAGCCAGCTTTATGTCCCATCACTTCAATAACCATGACACGTTGGTGTGAACTGGCTGTAGAATGCAGCCGGTCAATGGCATCGGTAGCAATGGTCACGGCAGAATCGAATCCGAATGAAACGTCTGTTCCCCAAACATCGTTATCTATTGTTTTAGGTACAGAAACAACGTTCACACCTGCTTGGGCCAGTTTGGCTGCGGTCTTTTGGGTTCCGTTTCCGCCGATACATACGATACAGTCCAGACCTAGATCATGGATATTCTTTAACATCAAAGCCGGTTTGTCCTCCGAGGCTGCCGACAGGCGTTTCTTGAATGGCTTTTCTCTGGAAGTGCCTAGTATTGTCCCTCCCAGATTTAACAAGCCCGATAATGATTTTTCTGTCAATGGTTCTACGTCATTGTCCAGCAATCCCCGGAATCCGCTATGAATTCCATAAACTTCCATACCGTAATGATTTATCGCTGTTTTGCAAACTCCTCTAATTGTGGCGTTTATTCCTGGACAGTCTCCTCCTGATGTCAATATTCCTATCTTCATAGCCTTTGATGTTAAGTTGTAAGCGACCGTAAAGATAACAAAAAATAAAAGTAATGTAGAAAACTATAAAAAAAATAATGTTATCAGCCATTATAATATAGAAATAAGCTATTTTTGCAAGATATAACGAATCGTATACTAAGACAAATGAATTCTACCAGATTAATTAGTACGCTATTCAAGCCCAGACAAAAAGCGACAGCCTTGTATGCAACTCAGGCTGAGGCGCTCCAACATAAAGTGTTTTGCCGGCTGATGAAGGATGCGGCCCATACGGAGTGGGGATTGAAATATGGCTATAAAGACATAAAGAGATATCAAGACTTTCAACGTGTACCTATACAGACTTACGAAGAAATCAAGCCATACGTGGAACGGATGCGTCATGGAGAGAAAGATGTCCTGTGGCGTGGAGAAGTGCAGTGGTTTGCCAAATCTTCAGGAACAACTAATGACAAAAGTAAGTTTATTCCTGTCAGCAGGGAGGGACTTCATGATATTCATTATGCGGGTGGTATGGATGCAGTGGCGCTGTATCTCCAACAAAATCCTGAGAGTCGTTTTTTCTCTGGAAAAGGTCTGATTCTTGGAGGAAGCCATGCACCAAACTATAATGTGAAACGAAGTCTTGTAGGAGACCTTTCTGCCATATTGATTGAAAATGTGAATCCGTTGGTCAATCTGATTCGGGTGCCCGATAAAAAGATTGCGTTGCTGAGTGATTTCGAGGAAAAAGTAGAAAGGATTACTCGTGCCACAATGAATCAGAATGTGACCAATCTTTCAGGAGTGCCGTCATGGATGATGGCTGTACTGAAACATATTCTGGAAGTGAAGGGAACGGATAATTTGGCGGAAGTATGGCCTGATTTGGAAGTTTTTTTTCATGGAGGGGTTGCTTTTACTCCTTATCGCGAACAATATAAACAGCTTATTCGTAGCGACAAGATGCATTATATGGAAACATACAATGCCAGTGAAGGTTTTTTCGGATTACAAAATGATTTCAGTGATCCTTCCATGTTACTGATGATTGACTATGGGGTATTTTATGAATTTATTCCGATGGAAGATGTCGGTACTGAAAATCCTCATATTGTTCCGTTAACAGATGTGGAGTTGAATAAAAATTATGCGATGGTCATCAGTACTTCCTGCGGATTGTGGCGTTATATGATTGGTGATACCGTGAAGTTCACCAACAAACACCCCTATAAATTTGTTATAACAGGGCGTACCAAGCACTTTATTAATGCATTTGGTGAGGAGTTGATGGTGGATAATGCGGAACAAGGGTTGGCAAAAGCCTGCGAGGCGACCGGTGCACAGATTATTGATTATTCTGCTGCTCCTGTTTTCATGGATGCACATGCCAAGTGCCGTCATCAGTGGCTGATAGAATTTGCCGTTATGCCGGATTCTTTAGAGAATTTTAGTCGGGTTCTTGACACTTCTTTACAACAAATTAACTCCGATTACGAAGCTAAACGCCATAAAAACATTACCTTGCAGCCGTTGGAAATAATCGTGGCGAGACCTAATCTGTTCCACGATTGGCTGAAAGAAAAAGGCAAATTAGGCGGACAGCACAAAGTGCCGAGATTGAGCAATACGCGTGATTATATAGAAGAAATGCTAAGCTTGAACCAATAAGAACATGAATTGGAAAAAACATAAATTACCTGCTTTGTTGATGCTGATGATCGTGGTGTATTCCTGCGCAAGCATGGGAACACCGGATGGAGGTCCGTATGATGAGGAGCCGCCCAAGTTTATCAGAAGCTCTCCCAAGCCGTATGCAACAAACAATAAGAATAAGAAGATTGCCATTGAATTTGATGAGTTCATCAAATTAGAGAAAACATCGGAGAAGGTGGTAGTGTCTCCTCCTCAATTGGAACAACCTGATATTAAGGCAAGCGGCAGAAGAGTATTGGTTAACCTCATGGACTCATTGAAGCCCAATACCACTTATACCATTGATTTTTCGGATGCCATTGTGGATAACAATGAGGGTAATCCGCTAGGTAATTATGCTTTTTCTTTTTCTACGGGAGAAGCCATTGATACACTGGAAGTTTCCGGAAATGTATTGGCTGCTGCTGATTTGGAACCTGTCAAAGGTATGATGGTGGGATTGCATGCAGATCTGAGCGATAGCGCTTTTGTCAAGAAACCGTTTGACCGTGTATCCCGTACTGATAGCCGAGGGCGTTTTACCATCCGCGGTATCGCACCTGGTAAATATCATATCTTTGGTTTGATGGATGGTAACCAGAATTATTTGTATGACTCCAAGACCGAGATGATTGCTTTTTGTGATTCTATTATTATTCCTTCCATGGAGGCTGCTGTGCGTCAGGATACGTTGTGGAAGGATACAGCGACTATCGATACGATTAAAACAGTGGGGTATACCCGTTTTCTGCCGGATAATATTGTTCTAAGAGCATTTAAGGGAATAAATAACCGCCAGTATCTGTCCAAGAGCGAGCGTGATAAAGAGAATCATTTTATATTATCTTTCAGTGCGCCGGCCGATACGTTGCCTGTTTTGAAAGGATTGAACTTTGATGAGAAGGATGCGTTTATTATAGAAACGACTCCACGAAACGACTCAATTTGTTATTGGATCAAGGATTCGTTGGTTTATCAGATGGATACGCTGGAGGTTCAGTTGGATTATTTATATACGGATACACTAAACCGGTTGGTTCCCAAAACCGATACCATTTATCTGGCTAATAAACTGACAAGAGAGCAACGGGAAAAATTGCAGAAAAAAGCGAATGAGGAAAAGGAGAAGGAACGTAAAAAAAGGGAGAAAAAAGGAGATACCATCAGGGTGAAACCAACTAAATTCCTGACTATGAACGTCGATGCTCCGTCAGCATTCGATATATACAGGAATATCTATCTATCTTTTGAAGAACCTGTGGCAAGCATAGACACGGCGGCCATTCATATGGAAGTAAAGGTGGATAGTGTGTGGCAACCGGCTCCTTTCTTCTTTATGGCTGACTCGTTGATGCCACGTCAATATCAGATATTGGCAGATTGGCAACCGGAGCAGGAATATCAGTTGACTATTGATTCTTTGGCGTTTATTGGTGTTTATGGGCTGCATACGGACAAAGTCCAGCAAACGGTGAAAGTGAAAAAAATGGACGAGTACGGAACTATCTTGTTGAATATAAAAGGAGCTGCTCCCCATGCTGTTGCCGAGTTGTTGGATGCGAATGGAAATGTATTGCGCCAACAACCGGTAACGGAGGAAGGAACGGCGGACTTCTATTTCTTGAATCCGAGTACGAAATATTATATACGTTTGTTTAACGACCATAATAATAACGGAGTTTGGGATACGGGAGATTATGATAAGAAGATTCAGCCTGAAGAGGTTTTCTATTTCCCGAAAGTTTGGGAAATGAAAGCTAACTTTGAATTTGAAGAGAATTGGGATGTGAATGCTATTCCTATAGACAAGCAAAAGCTGGATGAAATAAAGAAACAAAAACCGGAAGAGACCAAAAAGGTGCAAGATAGAAATAAAGAAAGAGCTAGAAAACTAGGCCGATGAAAAAAACTATTCTCATATTATTGTGCGGCTGGTTTGCCATTATGGCAACCAGAGCGCAATGTGCGGCACAAAACGAAGCTATCCAGGCAGGTGAAGAATTAGTGTACGATTTAAAGTTTAACTGGAAATTCATTTGGGTTGCTGCCGGACAGGCAAAAATGGACATGCAGGCTATTACTTATCAGGGGAAACCTTGTTTTCGTAGTAACTTGATTTCTGTCAGTAACAGACAAGTTGATTTCTTTTTTAAGATGCGTGATACATTGACTTGTATTACCAGCAGTCGTCTGGAACCTGTTTATTTTCGTAAAGGAGCCGAAGAGGGCGACCGCTATACGGTGGACGAAGTATGGTTCAGTTATAAAAACGGGAAATGTATTGCCGATCAGCGTCGTATGAGGAGGGAACGGGATACGGTGAAATCGAAAGACCAAAGTGATGAGTGTATCTTTGATATGCTGAGCATATTGATGAGGGCACGTTCATTTGATGTAAGTGACTATAAAGTCGGCGATAAAATATTGTTTGATATGGCTACAGGTACTAAAGTAGAGCAGCAAACATTGATTTATCGTGGCCGGAAGAATTTTAAGGCGGAGAATGGTGTGAAATACCGTTGTTTGGTCTTTTCCTTGGTAGAGTATAAAAAAGGAAAAGAAAAAGAGGTAATAACCTTTTATGTAACTGATGATAAAAACCATTTGCCGGTGCGTTTGGATTTATATTTGAATTTTGGTTCGGCAAAAGCATTTCTGAGAGAGATAAAGGGGAACCGTCATCCTCTAACTTCCATTATAGAAAAGTAGCGGTTTGTCTTGATATAGTAATACCGCCGGGCCTTGGCAGATGCCGGGTCGGCGGTTGTGTTGTTGTATATTCATTATGAATGGTATGTTATTCATCGAACAGTTTGGCCTGTCTGGAAATAAGTTTCAAGGTCTTTCCTTCATTTAATGCAGTAAGAATAGTTTCACCCCCTTTGTTCACTTTGCATAAAGAGATTTTCGGTCCCATGATTTCGGTAATCCGTATTTCACCGATTTTGGTTTCTATATTATGTCCTTCCAGTATGCCATCTTCCACTACATCAAAGCGTAATCCTTCTTTGATAGGATCATCATATCCCAGGTTGATATAAATGGTTTTTGCCTTGTCTCTTTTGGTAGATACCACTTTCAGTATTGAACCGTATACTTTGAAGTGATTTTCTACAAAAAGTCCCATTTCGTATGGCACATTGATTAATGAATTCTCTAAAGCGCTATATTGGGTGGCATCTTTACCGGATGCTGAGCCTGTCTCTTCATAATTGCGTGTGCTGATAGTTACTCCGTCACTGGTCCGTATTAAATCAAGGCGCAGGGTGAATTTCTCTTTATAACTGTTCTCACGGCTGTGGTAACGTCTGTGAGAGCTTCCGTCATCGGTTGCTTCCCTTTGTATCAGGTTTCCTTTTAACAGGTACTCTGCTCTGAAGCGGCGTGCATCTTCCAGCGGGCTCAGACTGAGATCACTTCCAGCCGAAACGGCGTCCACTACATTGATGCGGTTGGTGTTGCGGATACCATCGATAAATGCGAGACGAATCAGGTTGATCGCCCTGTTGGGTATTTTGATCTCACTATTGAAGTCATCCACATAAATCGTATATTTTTGTCCGGATGCTTCTAAGGATATGACTGTCAAAATTATTAATAATAGGATATTACGTTTCATGGTTATACGAATTTGTAAGGTTTGTAATGTAGTTCTTTTACGAAAATACACAGTTCGCTGTTTATTTGCAAGTGAACTGCGTTAAAATAGATTGCGGGCATTGATTATTTATTGCCGGTGTTTATTTTTTCATGTTTAAGTATTTGGTATTGACAGATAATGATTATCTTGGTGCATAAATTAAAAGGTAGCTTGTATATGGGGAAGATTCAAGAGAATGATGCAAGGTTGCAGCAGCTTGTATCAATGGCACGCATAGGATGGTGGGAGGTGGACTTTGATGAAGGAGTTTACTATTGTTCTGAGTTTGTAGCCGATTTGTTAGGAATAGAAGGGAATAAGATTTCTGCTAAAGATTTCGCGAATCTGATTTGTGAGAATTATCGGGAGCGTATTTTGGAGGAATTTCGCTCTTTCCGGATGATGGAGATTTATGAGCAGGTTTTTCCGATACATTCCAAATATGGGATGATGTGGGTCAGTACCAAGGTCGGTGAGAAGCGTATTACCAAAGAAGGTCATGTCCGCGTCATGGGTATGTTGCAATGTATTTCCCGGCAACGGATGAATATGCAGGAGCAGACGGTAGACCGGTTGAACTCTTTATTATCTCGTTTGAACGGCATTTCCAAGTCATTGCTTGATTTTTTGCATTCTGATGATATTACCTTGGTTATCAATAAGATTTTAAAGGAGGTATTGCGCCAATTTCAAGCAGATCGTACTTATATTTTTGAATTGGACAGGAAATTGCATACGGAAGTCTGTACCTATGAAATAGCAGTGGAGGGTATAAAAGAACGTAAGGTTTTATTGTCGGAATCTTCTATTGATTATGCCTCCTGGTGGACAGGACAGATATTGGCTGGTGATCCAATCATTCTTTTTACATTAAATTTGCTTCCTGATTCAGCCGGGGCGGATAAGCGTAGATTAGAGGAATATGGAGTGAAATCTACTATGGTGGTGCCTTTGAACTCAAAAGACGGAGTGTGGGGGTATATAGGGGTGGATATGGTGCGTGAGCACCGGAATTGGTGCAATGAGGATTATCAATGGTTTGTCTCTTTGGGTAATATTATCAGTATTTGTATGGAATTGAGACGCTCTGAATCTGAAGCCCGGCTGGAAAAAGCTTATTTGCAGAATATTTATAAGAATCTTCCTGCTGGTATCGAGTTGTATGATAAGGATGGGTTTATGACAGATTTGAATGACAAGGAGATGGAAATCTTCGGTCTCCGGCATAAGGAGGATGTGATAGGATTGAATTTATTTGATAATCCTTTGCTGCCGCAGGGATTGAAAGATAAGTTGAAAGCAGGAGCACCTATTGATATGTCGTTTAATTATGATTTCGACCGTTTGGACGGCTATTATTCTACTTCTCGTACCGGTACTATCAGTTTGATCTCGAAATTCGCTCCACTTTATGATGCTTTGGGCAATCTGATAAATATATTGTTGATCAATATTGATAATACGGAAACAACAAATGCATATAGCAAAATACAGGACTTTGAGGAGTTCTTCACATTGATTGGTAACTATGCCAAAGTAGGATATGCCCATTTTAATGCCTTGAAATGTGATGGCTATGCTGTGAATAGCTGGTATCGGAATGTAGGTGAGAAAGAAGGAACTCCATTGAATGAGATTATCAAAGTGCATTCTCATTTTCATCCGGATGATCGCAGGATGATGCTTCGCTTCTTTGATCAGGTATTGATACGGGAAGCCAGCCATCTGAGGCGTGATGTGCGTATATTACGTGAAGATGGCACGTATACATGGACAAGAGTCAATGTAATGGTACGCGATTTTCGTCCGGAAGACGGGATTATTGATATGGTTTGTGTCAATTATGACATAACTGAACTGAAAGAAACGGAGCGGAAGTTGATAGCGGCAAGAGATAAAGCGGAAGAGCTGGATCGTTTGAAATCCGCTTTTCTAGCTAATATGAGTCATGAAATCCGCACTCCGCTGAATGCTATAGTGGGGTTTTCCAGCCTTTTAACGGAAACGGAAGATATGAAGGACCGCAAGCAGTATATGGCTATTGTACAGGAGAATACGGAGTTGCTTCTTCAGCTTATTTCAGATATTCTTGATTTATCGAAGATGGAGTCGGGAGCTTTTGAATTTGTCAAGAGTGATACGGATGTCAATCTGCTTTGCAGTGAGATTATCCGTTCTTTACGCATGAAAGTGCCGGCCGGTGTGGAGCTGGTGTTTGAAGAATGCTTGCCCGGATGTCATGTATGGGCAGACAAGAATCGTTTGAATCAAGTCATTTCCAATTTCATTAATAACGCTTTGAAGTTCACTTTTTCGGGCAGCATAACGTTAGGATATTATAGGCAGACAGATGGGTATCTGCGGTTTTATGTTCGTGATACAGGAATGGGAATCCCGAAGAATAAGATAAAAACAGTATTTGACCGTTTTGTGAAACTGAACAGTTTTGTTCATGGTACGGGACTTGGCTTGTCTATTTGTAAGAGTCTGGTGGAACAGATGGGTGGAACTATCGGTGTGGAGTCAGAAGAAGGAGAAGGCTCTTGCTTTTGGTTTACTTATCCTTATCAGGAAATGGCTGGTAGTATTCTGGTACCGTAGAGGGGTTTGATTAATAAAGGTTTATAGCTGTAGGGGTGAATTGAGTTCATCCGGATACATTGATTTTGTGGTATCGGGTGGGAGCATTTCACCCCTACAGTGAACCGGGATTATATGTTAGTCTAGTTTCTTCATGGCGCTGTGTACGGAACCTGCCCAATAATTGCGTAGTCCGAAACCGCGTGCTTTGCCGTTAGTCGGTGCACTATACAGAATCTCACGGGTTTTCGTGTTGAAGAATACAATTTGATAGGTCGCTCTTGCATCTGCCTTGTTTAAAAGCATGGCAATCATAATCAATCCTGTTTTTTCTTCTTGAGAGAGGATAGGAAGTGTCTTGATGACTTCTTCTATCTGTTTTTCATCCAGGGTGTATCCGCTGTTGGTCGTCATGATCTCATCGGGATTGATGGTCTTGTTGGCATCGTTTACTGCCTCCAATGAGGTTACTTCTACATTGACACCCAGTCTTTTGCCAATATCATACTTCTTCGGCTCAGTGATGAAAAGCTTGTTGATGTCATCAAAAGTATATTTGAACTGCATGGGGCCTTCTTTTGCTCCGTACACTTTGGCACGGGTAAAGTCTATGCCATAAAATGTCACGGAAGAGATGTCTTTCAATGCGTCTTTGTTTTGCCCGAAGCAAGCCATGCTGCTTACAAGGAATAATAAAACGAGTAACTGTTTCATATTAGTTCTTTTTTAAGTGTTGTTTTGTTGCTGCCAAAGGTAGAAAAATATTATCTCAAATCAATAAATTTAACTATTTTTCGACTCATGGGCGGCATTTGTATTTTCGCGATATACTCTGCCGATTCAAAATTGATACTCGGAGCCACCCGTACTTTGGAACGGAACAGGTCTTTGATTTCTTTAGCGAAGGCTTCGCTGCGGTTTTCACTTCCGATGCGGATCAGTATTTCATCCGTTCCCAGTTCATTGGTATAAACCTCTACAATGTAATTCTTGATATGGGGGATGTTATCCAGAATATCGAATAAAGCGGGTGGGTAAAGGGTCGTACCTTTATATTTTATCATTTGTCCTTTACGGCCCAGTATGGAGCTGAGACGGATGGTGTTACGTCCGCAGGCACAAGGTTCGGTATAATGGTAACAGATATCTCCGGTCTTGAAGCGGAGCAGCGGCATTCCTCTTACTCCCAAAGTCGTAATGGTCACTTCGCCTGCTTCCCCTTCTTTTACAGGTTGGTTGTTATCATCCAGAAACTCTACGATAATCAGTTCCGGCTGGAGGTGGCCACCGTGAAATTCATTACATTCGGTAAACGAGGATTGCATTTCGGTAGATGCGTAGGTGGAGTAAAGTTGCAGGGAATCCCATTTCTCGTGTATCCGTTTACCCAGTGTGTTCAGGGTGAAATCGGGATTGCGGAGTGCTTCGCCTATGCATACACATTTCTGCATGGAGCAGTGATGGTAATCAATATGGTTCTTTTCGGCAAATTCAATCAGTTTGATCAGAAAGGAAGGGACTACCATGCCGCAAGTGGGATGGATGCGCCGGATAGTGTCCCATTGCAGTTCGGGAATGCCGTTTCCCACACGGGCTACCCCCATGCCCAGCTCACGGGCTCCCATATAGTAGGCTAGACCCGCCATGAAACGTCTGTCGATAGTGGTCATCAGTTGCAGTACGTCTTGTCTGCTGCATCCGGTGGTGGTGAATGACAGATATTCGTTGTAGGCCAGCCGGTCAAGGTCCTCGGAAGTCAATACGAAAGTGACGGGGTCGCCCAAGGTTCCCGAAGTGGTGACATAGTCAATAATTTCATCGCGGCTCACGCAAATAAAATCTTCATTATGAAGTTGCAGGTCTGTCTTGGTCGTGACAGGTATTTGTTGCAAGTCTTCTATGGTTTTTATCTGTTGTATATCGATGTGATGTGCTTGGAACAGACGTTGGTAGAATCGTGAATGATTCTGCAAATAAAGCAGTTCCTCAGCCAGCCGGCTTTCCTGATAGGCTTTGATTTCTTCAGGGGAGCGGAATTGTATTTCCGGATTCTTATTCATTTTAGTTGTTTATTTTATGTTCTATACGTTCTGATTCACTTCGCTTGGGGATAGGAAGCAAGAGGGCTTTCTTCCAATTGCGCAGGGCTTTGTCCTGCTGTCCTGTGGCATGATAGTAATCTCCCAGCAACTCGTACACATAAAAGAAATGAGGGTTGGCATGTTGGAAGGCATGCAGGGTCTGTTCGTCCAGCCGTTCTTTCTTTTTAATCTGCTTCCGTAGTACAGGAGCCAGTCTTTTGTAAGTCATCAGCTGTTGGTATTCCTGTTGTTGCAGGAAGGAGTCCGCAGGCACTGTCAGGTTTTCGGTATAGATTTCATGGTTGAAATCGATGGAGTCGCTGAAAATCCTGTTCAGGTCGTATGCCACGTACTTGCCGCATTGCCAGGGAGCGGTGGATACCCACATCCGTTTTTTCTCGGGTTGGAAAATGACGGAGTGATGGGCGATGAACTGGTTGATGGCCATTTCATTGGCAAGGCCCAGTTCCGCTTCTCCCACTCCTTTCCGGTTGCGCAGGATAGAGGCGGCTTTGGGGGCATCTATCGGTGCGTTTTCTTTCAGCAGTTCCTGCAAGCGGGCAAAGCGGTAGGGGCTGTCCGAAGTTTCTATGTTTTCCAGGTTCCGTTTGTCATGGCCGAAGGTTTCCGACTGGTAGTGGTTGGTACAGATGATCTGCTGCCCGTTTCCTGTGAATAAGGCTATTTTCTCCGGCGATTTCTCGATAATTGCGGCTCTGCCGTCCTTGGCCGAACCCACCAGTATGGACTCCGAGACAAATGTTTTCCGTTTCCGGGCGATAGCGTATGCTTCCTCAATGGTAGAAGCATATTGCAATATTTCCCTGGTCAGAATGGAAATAGGGGTGGCGGATGCGGCAGGCAGATCCGATTTGGCGGCATTGATGGTGACAGTCAGCCCCGTTTCATTCATGCCGGAAAGGACACCGGTCATTCCGGCCCATCCCACGGATGCGAAGCGATATCCGTTTTCGGGTTGGTAAAACGAAACGAGCTTGTTGCGTGCAAAGGCGTCACCCATGTAGAAATCGAAATTACGGCCGATGATAAGGGAAGAATCGGCACTGTTCTCACCCCAGCAGGCAAATGAACTGCATCCTACCAGCATATAGTCCTGCATGGCATGTCCCAAGTCGTGGGCGGAGTGGTAATTCAACTGACGCTCGTAGGGGGTGCCGATGAAATCATACTCATGGGTGCAGGAGAGGGAGATGCCATAAATCTCGTCCCGGTACTCTTCCGGCACATTTTTCCCCAGATTCCGGTTGAAAAGGACAATGAAGAAACGGAGGAATTTAAGATAACTTTCAGAGGGGACTATCTCTTTTATCTGATCCACAAATACTTTTTCCTGAAAATAAAGTAAGTCGGAAGTCAGTTGGCCGATGGCTTTGCCTCTTTCGTAGGCAGGTCCGCTGACTTTCAGTTCCCAAAGTCCGCTCTCACTGTGCCGCAGGTAGTTTCCGCCATACTGCCGGAGGCTGTCTTTCCGTATCACACGATCCGTTTCAGGGGTAGACGCAAATTGCGGAGTCATCATATCGGCAGATAGATAGAGATAACTCATGCCTATCATGATCGCCGCTATCAGAATCAACAGGGCCATCCCCCCGTACTTTATTGTTTTCTTCCAAATCTTATGCATTGCCTACTTTTTTTGCTAAATATTCCTGACCTACAAATTCCGAACAAGTGAGCATGGCTGTCAGCGTCACGCCCAAAGCGCCGTGTACATTCAGATTCTGCCCCGTGAGGAACAGATTCTTCAGTTTGGTGCGTGTGGAAACAAAACTGATTTGCGGATACTGGTAGTTTTTGACAATGCCGTATGCCGAACCGTCTATGGTTCCGGTATAGTCCCGATAGCTCAGCGGAGTCGTGGTATGGATCTTTTCAATGCAATGATTCCAGTGAAATCCGAACCGCCTCAGGAACTGCAAGATCTGTTCCGTCTTTTCTTCTTTGAACTGGCGGTATGCCTCGCCACGGTGTTCGGGGGTCGTATCCGTCCATTTGCTGACCTCATCCATATACATGGGGGTCAGTATGGAAACCACCTCTGTGAATTTGCTGTTGCCGCGGGGTACTTGCATGGAGATCATGCAACTGGGGGTATTCCCTTTGTGCATCTCTTTGTCATACCATACATCCTCATTGCCGTGCAGGTATATATTATGGTTCTGATAGGGGCAACAGTCTTTTTTCATCATCAGATTGAGCGTGAATATCCCGTAACTGTTTTCCAGTGACTTGATGCGCGACACAAAAGCCGGTTTGATGGAATGGTTCTTATCCAGCAGGGATAAGGTGAGTTGCGGATGCAGGTTGGATATGACGTAGGTACTTTCCAGTATCTCTTCATGGTTCACTTCCACTCCTTGTATGGTTTCATCCTTGACAAGGATACGGGTCACTTCTTTCCGGTTCAGCACCGTGCCGCCGTTGGCACGTATGATATGGATTAATTCCAGACTGACTTGCATACTTCCTTCCGTGAAACGATAGGCGCTCTCCAGATAAGAGTTGTTAATCATGGCGTGTTCATAGAAGGTAGATTTATTTTTGATCCCGCCATAGAGCAGGGAGGTTGCGGCAAGTACATTCTGTAAATCCCTGTTCGTGGTAACGGATGCTATCATCCCGGCTGCTGAGGTGGCAAAGAAATCCATGCCTTCTTGGGACAGGCGGCCTTTTTTCAGGTGGTCTGTGCTGATCAGGTTTCCCACCGATCGGATAGCTGCCACATACCGTTTTAAGTTCTCCCGTTCATGGGGGAATGAGTGGCACAGGGTTTCCATGAACCGTTCATGCCCCATGGCGTAATCATAGATAGCGTCTTTATAATAAATCCGGTCGAACACTTCTTCATCCATCCGTTTGATGGATAACTTGTCCATGATACCGAAATAACGGAAATACTGATTCATGATTTGTCCTTCATCCAGACTGCCGATATAGTGAATGCCGGTATCCATCCGGTGCCCGCCGCGTTGATAAGTCTGGAAGCAGCCGCCAAACAGTTCATTCTTCTCCAGCACACAGACGTGGTAGCCCTCTTTGCTCAAGATGGCTCCGCATTCCAGACCGCCCAGTCCGCTGCCTATGATGATGATATCGTACTTACTCATGTTCCGGTTTGTTTTTTTGGAAGATATAAATCGTATTCGAGGTATATCTGTCATTAGGTAAAATCTCCAGCTGCATCCCACCTTCTTGCGCGATGCTCCTTATTTGCGCTTCGGATGTGAAACAAAGTTGTTCTGTCGTCTTGTTGAAACTGAAAATGCCGGTAGACAGCAGTTCCGTGAAACGGGTGAGGCGGTGTTTCCGGGTGTTGGCGGCATTGCCGTCCCGCACAATCAGCTTTCCTTCCGGGCGCAACTGCTCCATGCATCTGAGCAATAAGGTCCGCTGGTGCTCATAGTTCATATAATGCAGGATATCATTCAGTATGAATGCGTCACTTTCCGGCAAAGGGTATTCCAATGCATTGGCGTATACAAATTGCAGGTGGGGAGTGCGGAGCCAACCCTGTTGCGCTACTGCTATCTTGTCCTCATCATAATCAATCCCTGTAATCTCCCGTTCCTCGGAAAGTTGGGAAAGCATATAGCAAAGCGGTCCGAATCCGCAGCCGATATCTGTAATCTGTCCTTTGACAGGAACCAGTTGGTTGAATAACCTGTAGTTATCTTCCATTTTCACCTTGATGCGTATGTACCATTCCTCTACCGGTCCTTTATAGATATAGTTCTGTACCAGATTTTCGTAGAAGACGGGATTGTCCGTTGTGCTTTGTTCCCGACAGATACGGGCATATTCTTTTTTCATCCGCGCGGAGATGTTTTTGGTACGTTCCTGATAAGTGGTTCCGTACGTAGCATCGTTGGCTGGGATACGCGGTAGAATCTCTGTCAGCATGATGCCTTTCCGTACATTGAACGGCTGTGCCTTGGCTATGATCTTGCAGTTGCCGTAAAGGATGACCGGAATAATATCCAGTTGCAGTTTTTCCGACAGATAGAAAGCTCCTTTATGGAAACGCTTCATCCGTCCGTCGTAGGTACGTGTTCCTTCGGGGAAAATGGCGATGGAATATCCTTCTTTCACCTTTTGGCGCATCCGTTCCACGTAAAGCTCGTAACCGTCTCCTACGTAATAGAAATCGGCATAGCGGATAATGGCTCCGAAGAAAGGAGAGTGCCATACCCAGTGATTGGTAACCATGACCAGTTTGGGAGTCAGTGCCAATAATACCAGTATATCGATGAAAGACTGATGATTGGCTATCAGGATGGCAGGCTTTTTAAACGTTTCTCCTGTCCGGTTTATCCTTTCTTTATGTACAAATGTGGCTATATGGATCAGGCTTTTGCAGGTGACATGTATCAGTTGGCAAAGTACTTGTTTCTTATAGGCTTTGCGGATAGGAAGCAAGGTCATGACAGCTATCAGCAAGCGCAGGAACAGGCATCCGATAAAGAACAGCAGGAACAGGCCGCCGGTTCTTGCCAGTCCTGTCAATGTATAAGGAGGCAACCCTTTGGAAGCGGGTGCTGTGATGAAGAACCGGAAAAGAATGGGTTGCAGCGTGTAGGCTACCAGTACGACGGCAATCATTCCCAAAATGGAGATGAGGGAAATGGACTGCAATGCCGGATGGCGTGCGAAGACCAACGTACCCATACCTATCACGGTGGTGAAAGCGGAGAAGAAGATGGCTGTTTTGTGCGAGTTCAGCAACTGCCGTCCTGTGCGGTACTTATTCTGCAATCCGTCCATAATGAAGATGCTGAAATCATCCCCGATTCCAAAAATAAAGGTGGACAGAATGATGTTGATGATATTGAATTCAATACCCAGCATGCCCATTAACCCCACAATGATAATCCAGCTGACCAGCATCGGCAGGAAACTCATCAGAGTCAGTTCTATGCGTCCGTAGGAGATCCATAAGGCAAAGAAAATCAGAAAAGAGGAGATATAAAGAATCAGATAGAAATCCTGATTGACGGCTGATACCCATTGGCTGGCGAAATAGCCGCGGTCGAAGATAACCACCTTCTCTTTTGGTTGGAAAAGGGGGTACACCGCTTCCTTGTCGGTTTCGTTCATCCGTACCTGAGTAATCAGCATGGTCAGGGAATCGGCGGAAGTCTGCCATTCGTTCAGAAGCCGGGTAGTGATTTCATTCTGGTAGTCCAAAGGCTGGAACGGACGGTCGAGCCATTGGAAAAACGGCTCGAATGCATGTTCACGAAAATGATAACGGGCAGCCTCTGTCCGGATGGTTTCGCGTAACCGGGCTTTCTTTTCCGGAGTCCAGTAGTTGTGCCATTGTTTCAACCGTGCTTCCTGCACCTCTTCCGGTATCAGAAACTGTCCGGCAGAGGCGTAATCTTTTATTTTTCCTTCTTCTTTCAGTTGGGCGAGCAGCCGGTTCGTTTCGGCGTATTGTCCGGTAGCGTCTCCCATATCTTTGCCTGTACTGACAAAGAGAACAGTCTTTTCTTTCTTGTCAAAGAGTTCGGCCAGCTTGTTTTCCGATTGTTTCAAGTGGGCAGGCTCATAGTTCAGACTCATCATATCCTCGTTGAAACGCACGTTCTGCGAGGTGAATAAACATATTATGGTCAGCACGAGAATACCCCCTACCAAGCCTTTGTTCTTTTCGTATGGATAAGCGTTCAGTTTCTCGATAAAGCGTAGCACCGCCCCTTGTTTTACATGCGCCTGCCCTTTCAGGAAATGCGGCAGATAGACCAGGCAAAACAGCGTGGTTCCTATCAAGGCAAGCGAGGCGAACAGACCGAAATCCCGTAACAGGTTGGAACTGGTAAAGAGGAGGCCGAAAAAGGCGCCGATGGTAGTAAAACTGCCTACGGTAAGCGGATAGGCGATTTCTTTGATTAATTGTTGTACCGATGATACATGATTCTGATGCGCCAGCATGTGTATGGAGTAGCTCAAGGCAATGCCCATTACGGCGGAGCCCGCACCTACGGCAATGGCTGAAATGCCGCCTTTGATAAAGTAGATGAGGCATAAGGCGAATAAAGCTCCGAACAGCACCGGGGTGATGATAAGCGGAATGGATTTCTTATGCTTGAATACCAGAGATATGAAGACAATGATGATAATCAGCGCGATGGAAGAAGTGACCAGCGTATCTTTCTTTATCTGTCGTGCATTGTACACTCCTACGGAAGGACCTCCGAAATATTCGGCAACCAATTGGGGATGTTCCTTTTCCGCTTTTTGCAGCTCATTTTCAATCAGCCGGATGAGTTTGTCATTTTTGCCCGTGCTTCCGGTGTTGAATACCGGGGTGATGAACATCAGCAGGGTGGAACCGTCCCGTGAGAAGATATGTTCATTAATCAGTTCGTAATTAGCTTCCAACTGGAAGTCTTGCAGATGTTTCAGCGTCTGGCTGCCCAGTCCCAACGGGTCCCGCATAATGTAGTTCTTCAAGGCGAATCCTGCCGGAGATATCAGGTTGGAATAGTTCTTCTGCATCAGGGCGGCAATGTTTCCGGCGGTAAGCAAGGTGTCCAGCCGTTGGTAGGCCTCGTCGGAAAGGAACAGGGGCAGGTTGTCGTAAACAAAATCTCCGACACTGTTGATCAGGTTTTCGTCGGCTTTTGAGAAGATCTCTTTAATCAGGGTTCCTTCCGCTTGTTGCTGTAAATCCTGTTTAATGGTTTCGGCAGCTTCAATCAGGGAATCCGCATCCGCCACACCGTCCTTGCCGGACAGCATGATCATAATTTTATCCTTTATCTTCAGATTTTCAAATACGTTGATGGCATTTTGGGAGTCCTTGGTATCCGGAAAGAAACTGGTTACGTTTTCCTCGAATCTGACTTGGGCGGCAAAAAGGGCCATAAAGAGGATGCATACGCTGAGGGACAGGTAAAACAAGACTTTATGCCTTTCAAAATAGTTATATAATCCAACAAAGAATTTAGTCATATCCGTTTTTTCTCCTACATATAGCCAGCAACACGGTGGAGATTACTCCAGACAGCAGACTGCAAGCCATTGCAAAGATAATGCTTCCTATTAAATATTGCTCTAAAACTGATTTGACATTTTCAAGAGAAAGGTCTCCGAGATGCAAATCGGGAGGATTACCCAGTACCATGCAGCCTGTCCGGTAACTGCCGTACAGCAATAGGGGAATCATGGGTGGAATACTGATATTGGCGGCGACAAGGGCAATCACTTTATTCAGTCTGAACAGATGCGCAAGAAAGAGGGTGATCAGCATCTGATAACCCCATAACGGAACGATACCCATAAAAATCCCCAGCATGATGGCGAGTACAATCTTCAGGTTGGATTCCCGTGTATTCAGCACATGGTCGGTGAAGAATCGCTTGCAGTTGCTCCATGACAGTTTGCGGAGCAGGTTACGGGGAACAATCCAAAGGCAGGTAATCAGCACCAGCACCGTGTTCAGCACACTGATACGGGTAAAATCCCGGAACGGCCGGAAATGGGATACCCGTTCTGCTTGCGGGGGATAATACACGTGGATGGGAATGTTCTTCACCGCTACATCTCCCCATGCGGCAAAGACGATGGCTTCCAACTCAAATTCGTATTTGGCGGTGTACCAGCAGCTTTGCACATTCATTTTGCGCAGAGGGTAAAGGCGGTATCCCGATTGTGTATCTTCCAGTTTCAGCCCGGTTTCCAGTCTGAACCAGAAATTAGAGAATTTATTGGCAAAGGTATTCTTGCCCGGCATATTGTCGGAGGCTAAGTTTCGGGCGCCTACCAGCAGCGTGTCGGGCTCTTTTTCAATGGCTTCGATAAAACAGGGAATATCGGAAGCGAAATGCTGTCCGTCCGAATCGATGGTGATGGCATAGCGGAAACCTTCTTTTTTTGCTTGGGAAAGACCGTGCTTTAAAGCGGTTCCTTTTCCTTTATTGACAGGATGGGTAATGGTGCGGATAGCCGGATATTGTTCCAGAATGTTGGCCGTATCATCCGTAGAGCCGTCATTGACGACAATGATATCGTCTGCATACCTGCATACCTCCTCAATGACTGCCGCCAGTGTCTTCCCGTTGTTGTAGGTGGGAATAACGACGACAATCTCCAGTTCCTTTAGTTTCTTCCGCCAAACCGATGTTGTGTTTGTACTCATCTTGTTTTTCAGTCAAACTATTCAGATACGTTTGGGATGAATGTTTTCGTATCTGAACTTATGTGGTTTCTAATGGGTGACAAAGATAGTATATTTTCGGATGCGGATATTCTGGCGTTAATTATTTATTTGGAGATGCATTTTTAATTTTAAAGCAGGTAAACACCAACTTGTTCTCGTCGAATTGCGGATTTGCCAAGTTGTTTTCGGATATATACAGTCCTTCCTTTCCCACAAAGCTCATTTTGTAGAAATACTTCTTTCCGGGGAATTTTGTTTCTCCGATGATTTCAAAATCCGCGTTCAGTACAATGACGGAGAACTCCTTTCCTTTGGGTTCGTCATAGGGGCTTTCGTTGGAAGCCAGTTTGTAAGGCATTTCAGCAAAACGGTAGTACACATTGCGGTATTTGTCATACATGATATGCCAATATTTCGGTGTTTCTCTGAGTTTTATAATGGCATTGATGCCTTCCATAGAATTTTCCAGTTTGGGTCTCATGCTTTTCAGATATCTGCTCTTGGCGTTATACCATCGGATATGTTTCAAGTCATCTGTAACCATCAGGCTGTCATATCCGAAAAATCCGCAGACCAAACGGTTTTCTTTGTAGTTGTAATCATAACTAAAACCGTATCCTCCTGCGATATTGTCATATTCCTCTTTAAAGATGGGTGGATAGAAAATAGGAATCCATTTAATTTCTCCTGTTCTCAAATCCAGTGAGGCGAACATATGTGTCTCGGACCAGTCTTTTTTCTTCATGTTGGGCTTGTGGGCACTCATTTCCATGAACAGGCATGAGTCTTTGACAAAAGCAGGCGTGTTGTAATAGCTGCCAAAATGTAACGGAGCGAATTTGCCTTCAGGAGTTTGGAAATCATAGTTTCGTATCACTTCTCCCTTGTCGTTTATGGAGCTGAGCCGACTGATATCATTTTGTGCGATCAATATGTATTTAGAGTCGGGGGAAGGCCTGCTTCCATATACTGCCGGCAATCCGTTGGGACCTGTCTTGTGAAGAGGTATCCGTTTGGCTATCTGTTTGTTTTCGATATCAAAAATGACGATGTCATATAATGATTTTCGTGTATTTTCAAAGTGAAGGTATTCCTTCCCGTTTTCTTCAAATTGATATATGGATATGCTTAAGTAATAGGTCTGTTCGTCTAAAGGGAAGGCCAGCTGTTTTTCTGCTACCAGTTCTACTTCGTTCTGTCTTTCTGTGTTGTTTTTCTTTGCGGACTGGCAAGACATGAAAATCAGAACAAAAAGTGCTGTTATAAAAAGATATGTTTTGTTCATAGTATTTCCGGTTTTTATCATGGTTGCAAACTGTTTTCTTTTGGCATTGCTTGTTAAGGTACATTTTTAATTTTAAAGCAGGTAAACACCAACTTGTTCTCGTCGAATTGCGGATTTTCCAGATTGTTCTCGGATATATACAGTCCTTCCCTTCCCACAAAACTCATTTTATAGAAATATTTCTTTCCGGGGAATTTTGTTTCTCCGATGATTTCAAAATCCGCGTTCAGTACAATGACGGAGAACTCCTTTCCTTTGGGCGTTTCATAGGGGCTTTCGTTGGGAGCCAGTTTGTAAGGCATTTCGGCAAAACGGTAGTACACATTGCGGTATTTGTCATACATGATATGCCAATATCTAGGATTTTCATTGAGTTTTATAATAGCATTAATGCCTTCCATAGAATTACCCAGTTTGGGCTTCATGCTTTTCAGATATCTGCTTTTGGCGTTATACCATCGGATATGTTTCAAGTCATCTGTAACCATCAGGCTGTCATATCCGAAAAATCCACAGACCAAACGGCTCTCTTTGTAGTTGTAATCATAACTAAAACCGTATCCTCCTGCGATATTGTCATATTCCTCTTTAAAGATGGGTGGATAGAAAATAGGAATCCATTTAACTTCTCCTGTTCTCAGATCCTGTGAGGCGAACATATGGGTTCTAGGCCAGTCTTCCTTTTTCATATCGGGTTTTAAAATTTCTTGGCGTAGAAATATGCATGAGTCTTTGATAAAAGCAGGTGCATTGTAGTAACTGCCAAAAGACAAGGGTGTAAATCTGCCTTCAGGAGTTTGGAAATTATAGTTTCGTATTATTTCCCCTTGAGAGTTTATGGAACTGAGCCGACTGATATTATTCTGTGCAACTAATATATATTGAGAATCGGGGGAAGGTCTACTGCCGAATACAGCTGGTAGCCCGTTGGGACCTGTCTTGTGAAGAGGTATCCGTTTGGCTATCTGTTGATTCTCTATATCAAAAATGACAATGTCATATAATGATTTTTGTGTATTCTCAAAGTGAAGGTATTCTTTCCCGTTTTCTTCGAATTGGAACATGGATTTGCTTAAGTAATAGGTCTGTTCGTCTAAAGGGAAAGCCAGCTGTTTTTCTGCTACCAGTTCTACTTCGTTCTGTTTGCCAGCTTCGTTTTTTGGGGAGGACTGGCAAGATACGAGGATAAATATAGAAAAGAGTGATATAAAAAGGAGTGTTCGATTCATAATATTTTCGGTTTTATGATGTATGTAATTTATGTGGTCAGTAAAAAACCGACCACATAAATTGTTTGTTGTTAATTGGTAGGAGCACCATGATTCCCATCTTCTCCTGAGCCCTCACCGGGTCTGCCTATTTCTACCCCATTACCGCATTTACCGTCTTCACTGATACACACTGTGCCTTCGATGGCCATTTTACAGTCTGGCCAATCGTCCTTAAAAGCACAGTACTTTTCACCCCCTCGTGGCATTTGCACGGCAGGTGCTCCAAACACTACTTCCTCATTAGAAGAGTGGAGGTTCAAGCTTATTGCAAATGTTGCAATAACAGCCATCATCATTGTGAATTTTGTTTTCATAGGCATTCGTTTTTAATGGTTAGATTTATTGTACTTTTCCTTTTACGGAAATTTCTATCGGAGATTCCGGTACATTGCAATGAACATGGATAAATCTTTCAAATTCCCCCTTTTCTTCCGCTCGAAAATGAATTGTCAGCGTAGTACACTCGCCGGGTGTAACAGGAGAATCCACCCATTGTACAGTGGTACATTCACAAGATGACTCTATGGCACTGATGTATAAAGTATCTGTTCCGATATTGGTCAATATCACTTTCTCTTCCTGTATTTCTGCTTGTCTGAAACTTCCCCAGTCGATATACTGTTTGTCAGCAGTCAGAGTGCTCATTCGTTTCCTGCTCTCTGCCGAAGGTCTTTGATAAGGCCAACGTTCTACATATTTCCCGTCTTTTAAGAAGTATACCATAGGAAAAGTGGTTACCATTTTCAGTCTGGCTGATACTTTGTCTTTATCTAGGTAAAGATTGTTGAAATCCGTTGATTTTTTGCCACCGCTCAGCAAGAAGAAATCTTTTTCCGTATCACACATAAAGACATACACAGTGTCTGTTGCTTCCCTGATATGGTCCATCGCCCCTTGAATGCAACTGCCGCAACCGTTGCCGGGAATAATAATTAGGAAACATGAGTCTGATGCGTTTGGAAGGCAGATACCTGTCTCCTGTACCAGCTGACGGATACATTTGTCTTCATTGGAAAGGCATCCATAGCTTGTGAGAACTATAAGGTATAGCACGATCTGTTGCCAGCCTGTCTTCATAGGTGTCAGATTTATAATTGTCTAAATATAAGATATTTAATAGATGTTGACAACTATAAATGGACTTATTGTTCTTGCTATTATGGATATTTAACAGAAGGACTTGCTTCATTGATACTTACTTGCCATCAGTACCGCTTTCAATTTGATAAATTCTTTTCCATTACAAATGCCTTCTGCCTGCAACTTGAAAAGATGCTCTTCCGTTTCTTCTAGTCGGATAAATAGTTGCAGTAGTGGAGTTTCAAGCGGATTGATGGCAGACAGGAATTTGGAAGAAGCAATCTGTACATACTGCAAAGGTTGGTTGGCGATCTGTTCGGCACTTTCTTTTATTATCTGTAAGGTACAGACGCCCGGAACCACCGGCTGTCCGGGGAAATGACCTTGATAGAGCACATGGCCGGGATTCAGCTCTATCTCTATTGCCTGTTTTCCGTCTTCTCTTTCCTTTATATGAATGATTTTATAAAAGTTCTCCAGCAGCATTTCAAGGGTTGTTTATGTTCAGTTTGTCCAATTGGATTCTTAACCGTATCAGCGGATGCTTGATTTGTACTTTCTCCGCCTGTCCGTTTACAAAGCCGGACAAGGTGAATACCGTCTTTCCAAATCCTTTGCCACTGATTCTTTGCTCAAAAGTACTACTTTTCTTTTTAATACGTGCTTTTTCACTCTTTAGAAATAGATTTTTGAAATCAGTTTCCAGTATTTTCAGCATCTTTTTCTTCCTCATCGGTTCCATGCAACTGTTCACTATGAAGGTGTCGCGGTGCAGGGAGAAGTCAAAAAGGCTGAGGCCAAAGTAGGTAGAGCCCAGGATACGGATTTCGTTATCGGGCATTTGGCGGACAATGAGCATTCCGCTGAAATGGTGTTTCATGAAATCCAGTTGCAGGTTGTACTTTTGCGACTGTGCTTCTGCCTGCAGGATGGGAGGCAGTGCCGTAGCTTCCCCCGTCACCCGGTGTGAGCAGGAGAGCAGTATAAACAGCAACAGCAGCCAGCTAGCGTATCGTAAACTTTGCCTCATCGTTCAAAGAATTGAATTTCTTGTCCGAGAATTCGTATTCGGTATAGTTGGTTGCGGTTTCCGATAAACGTAGTTTGTGGACAGACATGTCTTTTTTGTCTAAATAAATTTGAATCTGGTTGATATATGCCTGTATCGCTTTGCTGACGGGCTTGATTTGAATGAGATAGTAATGGGCGTCTTCAAAATATTCCAAAGCATAGCCGGGCGACATGTTGGACAGGTCGCCCACCATGCAGGCGGTAAGCATATCCTGCATTTGGTTCATCATTTTGTTGGAGTGAAGGTCCATGATGCTTTTCTTTCCGTCCGATACTATTTTCAGTTGGTTGTTGTTGATCACGATAAGGTAGTTCATGGGCTGGGCGTAGTCCATGCATATCTTATTGCTCTTTTTATAATAGAACGTTCCTTTCGAGGTTATTTTCTCATCGAATACATCCAGATATTTTATCTGAGTGAAATTACTTTCGATGGACTCTATATTTTTAGCCTCTTGCAGCAGACGGGCTTCAAAATCTTTCAAATCAGTAAGTTTCTTCATCTGTTGGGCTTGCATCGGCAGGACTGTACAGAACATCAAGAGCAAAAGTATTTTCATGTAGGTCATACTTTATAGAGGTTTATCCGTTTGTAATGGGAAGCAAAGATAGTATATTTTGAGAAACCATTCATACCTTTACCAGCTATTTACGATTTTTACCTGTTTCTACAATCGTTCACATGAGCAATTATAATGAATAAAAAAGTTATATTTCTGCGTTGCAATATTTTTTTGTTTCATCACGGCATATTGTTGTTAATCAATAATTTATAGTGACGAATCCTCCTGTATCCCCCTCGAAACGGTTTATCCGTTTTCCCTGTCGGAGTCAGTTTGGCAGAAAGCGTCATTATGCAGGATGAAGGTCTGTTGGAATTCTTGTAAGGAGAACGGTAGGATATGATTTTCACTTAGGTGAAGATGGGTTTTCACCTGTGTGAAGAGCTGTTGTCACCAGTGTGAAACGGTAGTTTCACACTGGTGAAGCAACAATGAATATCGGAAGTTTGAGGGCATACGTATTGTATCTTTTGTCGCACCTGACCTTGGGTTTATTCCCAGTTATGATACTTTTAATAGATTCTTCAGTATAATAAAGTTCGATTATTTTGAGTTGATCTTTCATAACCAATGAGAGCATGAGGGCAACGCCTGATTGTATAAAATGCTATCATTATATGTTTGTGTCTCATAATCAGTATGCTACTATACCAATGAGGGCATGAGAGTATAATGGTATACAATTTATTATTGTTAAGGTTGCTTTTTGTGAACGCAAAGACATTTTGTATTATTTCCTATAGCATTATCTATATATAAGAAATAAAGCCAAAGAAAATATCAGACAATAAAATTAAATGCTATCTTTGTTGCTACACAAGCAGAAAGAATAAGATGAACAGAAAAATGAACAGGGCATTTTATATGCTACTATTTACTTTTAGCCTTTATGGATGTAATGTTGAAATGTCCCAAAAGGTAAATGAAACATTATACCAGGCAGAAAACTGTATGGAAGAGTTTCCGGATAGTGCACTGTCATTATTGCAGCATATTTCCCATCCGGAGGACTTGAAAGGGAAAGCACAAGCGGACTATGCTTTGTTTTATTCGCAAGCCTGCGATAAGAATAGGATTTCTATAACAAATGATTCGTTGATACGGATTGCGGTGAGATACTATGAGGATAAAGATGAAGATCTCAATGCCGCTAAGAGTTATTTCTATCTGGGGTGCGTATATCGGAATGCCAATCAGGATGCAATGGCTATAGAGGCTTACTTGAAGGCATTGGATAAGATGCCGAAAGGAAAACCGCATAAATTGTGGATGCAGATATATTTCAACTTGGGAGAGCGATATCGTTATCAGAATCTCTATGGCAGCAGTATGGAGATGTTTCAGAAATGTTTGGGGGCTTCTAAGGAGTTGAAAGATTCTTCACTCTTGTTTTTCCCTTATCGGGAAATAGCAAGAACTTATCTATTTGAAGATAAAAATGATAGTGCTCTAATATATTATCAAAAAGCATTGGTTGTCAGTAGACTTATTCATGATGATTTTTGGGAGGCTGCCATTTTAAGTGATATGAGTCAAACTTATTTATATAAAAAAGACACTCTAAAAGCAGAGCGGCTTATAGTGGCTTCCATTGAAAAAAATAAGTCTGTTGGTAGTTTATACCTTAAAAGCAAATTCCTTTACTATAGGAATGAACTAGATTCAGCCAAAAGATTACTGTTAGCCGCTTGTCAGTCTCGTGACTTATATGACAAAGCCAGTTGTTACAATCTCTTATATGAAATAGAAAAGAAATTGCAGAACCATTTTTATGCTTACGCCTATAATGATTCATTCAATCTTTACCGAGATTCTATAGAAATATTAAAACGACCCCAAGAAATACAGAACCTACACATAAAACATGCCATAGAACTACAGAAAGGAGAAGAGAAAAGGAAAGAAGAAAATATTTATTGGATAATCTGTTTCATATTTATGATGCTTTTGTCAGGCTGTTTATGTCTCTACTTATATTTAAAGAAGAAATACAAGGAATACCTTTTAAGAAAAAGGATATTAACTCTAAATGACCAAAACCAAACGATCAGTAATTATCTGGAACAGAAATTGGGTAAAGAGATTCCATTACAGGAAACAATTACAGCCTTTAAAAGGGAAAAATTGCAAAGAGGGACAGATGCTTTTAATGCTTCTCCATGGAAAGAAAAACTAAACGAAGTAGAGAAACAAATTAAATCCGGTAATTATATAAAGCCGGACGAACAAAGACTACTCTATCAGGAACTCGATGTCTCTTTCAAGGAATTTATAGCCGGCATTACTGAGATTTATCCCAAGATGAGCAGGGAGGATGTTTATTATTGTATTTTGTCCAGTCAGAATTATAAGTCCCGAACTATTATGTATTGCATGAGCAGTTCGGGCGGTGCACTTCGTATCCGTAAGAACCGATTGAAGAAAAATATGGCTGAAGATACGTTTCAAATGATATTTCGTAAATAAGAATCCTTGTCACATGATGATTGTGGCAGTCGTAATAGGCATATTGTAACGCTTTTCCTTGTTTTTGTAACGCTTTTACTGCTACAGGAAATGGATGTTTTCTCTAAATTTGTACAAACGAAAAACACAATGATTATGAGAAAAGTACTATTATTATTGCTTTGCTGCATCAGTGGTGTAGTTATGGCGGAAACGCGAAAAGATATTGATTTGAAAAAAAACGATGTAGAGATTCGTCCATTATCAATAATGTCTGAACCAACAGCATATCAAGCCGATGCTGTAATCTGTATCTGGTTGCCAAATGCCTCTCCTTATGTAACCGTCAGCATTGTCAATGAAGAAACGGGCGTGCAGGTCTATTTCATGATATATGCCGGAATAAACAATATTCAGATAAACCTGGAGAATGAGATAGAAGGAATATATACGCTGAAAGTAAACCTAGAAGGAACAGAATATACCGGATATTTTATACGATAATCACTGCTCATCAATATCAACAAAACCATTTAATATGATGAAAAGCTTAGCAAAATTGGAAGCATTCAAATTGGACAAGAAACAAATGAATGTCCTAGGTGGGAAAGGCTATATGTGCGCCGACAACCAAAGAGAATTTTATTGTATGACTGACTGGGGACACGGTTATGATATAGATAACGGGGCAGCAGTATGTGGATGGGATAATCTGGAAGCTCAAGATCGGTTGAGAGATGTATATAGAGACCAAGGCGTAGGTAAGGATTACAAACATATATTCTGCTATTAAAGTTATGAAAGTTCTGCATTTCTGTCTGCTTGCCATGTTTTTTTCTTGCACTTCGAATGTGGAAAAGGGTGAATATACTATTCTGGACCCTACCACGTTTGAAGAAAAGGAACTGTTATTGTCAGACTATGTAGACGAAGTCCGTTTTATCATATTCGATACGACTTTCCTTTTCAGGGGATTCGGAGACTATTATATGGATGAAGACAATATTATTATAGATAGTACCGAAGGCATAGCCAGATTCACCCCTAAAGGAAAATTCCTGAATAAAATAGGTCGCATAGGAGAAGGCCCTGCTGAATATCTTGATTTCACAAGTATGGCGGTAGACCCCATAGAGAAAAAAGTTTATGTGTATATGATGGAAACGTTCCGGTTGTCTACCTATTTATTTGATGGAACATATATCGGTACCAAACAAGTGGAACATTCCAAACGTCGATACTGGCCTAGGTCTATGATATACGACCAAGGAAAATTGTATTTCCTTTTCGGCTTGAATATTGACTCGGCGGATTATCCCCAATACGAATGGGGTACACTGGATACCTGTTCCGGTCAAATATCACTGAGAGTAGCAACTGATAAGGTTTGGGGACGTACCAACTCACCTTCATCTCCCGATAGTTATAATAACCAGCTCCTTTATTGGAACTTTTTTAATGACAGTATCTATCGTTTGAAAGGAAACCATTATGAAGTGGAATATTTATGGGCAAAAGGAGACTGGCGGTTTACCTATGAGGATGGATCACAAATCTTTTCCCCTCTCCGCAAGGGCTGTCTGCGGATCTATACTATGGCCGAGACCAATAATTATTTGTATATTGTATTCTATCGACAAGGAGGAGACCTTATTTGTTTCTATGACAAGAAACTCAAAAAAGGATGGCGTGCTCTCCGGATTACCGATGACATATATCATACTGATATCAGATTCCTATGGAACGGGTATCACAATCTGAATGGGCGGGAATATATGTCACAAGTCATACGGAGCGAAGAGTTGAAGGAGAAACTTTACGAGGGTGGAACTCCGGAAGGAAAAAGGATAGCGGACCAGATAGATGAAGAGGCGGGATTGATGCTCATGCTCTTTAGGTTGAAAGAGAGAAGTGAATAATAATAGATGTTATGGAATAAAAAAGATTAGAAATATGCCAGGAATTGACCACACCACCTATATACTTTACCGATATTTAAAAGAATTGTCGGTAAAGATAAGCTATGGAAGTATCCGGCAGTCGCTGGATACCCCTATGGGAAATACCTTGCGGGGAATAAGTGACGCTTTAGATGAGTTTCATATCGTGCACGAGGTTTATCAACTTCCGGCAGAATACTTGAAGGAATTGGAGTGCCCTTTCATTTCGGTTATACAAAACGGACATTTCTGTATCGTAAAGAATATGAACGAAAAAGAAGTGATGCTGATATCCGACAAGGGAAAGAAAAGCATTGTTTCTCTGGAGTTTTTCCTTACAATATGGAAAGGTACCGTGTTGATAATAGATCCGTTGCAGACAGTTCAGCAAGAACCTTATTACAGAATAAAACAGATTGTTAGCTACCTTTATATATATAGATATCTCATTATTCTTGCTTTGGCAGGTATGATATACTTGTTTGTAAATCATGCTCATATAGGAGAAACGCTTTTTAATCTGATGACATGGGTGGGATTGGCTGTGGCCATCGGCATCATCTATAAAGAGTCATACGATAAGGATTTTCTGCAACGCTTTTGTAAGATCGGTACTGTGGTGGACTGTAATGAGATACTACATTCCAAGGCTATGTAAATAGAACTGTGTCAAACCTTTAGTTTATTATTTCTTAGTTTAATGCTACTCTGAATTCATCTGATATTCAGACATTTATCCGAAAGTAAAATTTGAGATAATCAGACTTGTTAAGGATTGACACAGTTTGAATTACGGTCTCCATTCCAAGGCTGCCAATATAGGGGGAGCAGTCAGTTTGGGGGAAATGGCGTTGCTCTATTTTTCCACATTATTTCTTTATACGGCAATCCATGGGGCTGATTGCCTTATGGTGTGGGTCTTGTCAACGGCTATTGCTTTAATAACCACCCTATGGTCTGTAGTTTATCAGGTTATAATCGCAAAGAAACTATGTATGCTTTGCACCTTATTGGATATGGTTATTTGGGCACAAGCTGCTATATTATATGGTTTTTATCATACAGATTCATTGGGTTTGACTCCGTCCTCGGTTGTTTTATTGCTGCTTGTTGCAGGGCTTTGCTGTAGCATTTGGTATTCCTTGAAAGAGTTGATTAGTGCCAATTATCAAAGTATACAGTTGAAGACTCAGAAAGAAGCCCTGCTATCTTATCCCGTCTTACTAGATACGTTGCTCTCTATGGAAACTGAAATACCCCAAGCGGAATCTGCTATTGTCCTGCATAATGAGAAACAGGCTGATAGGAAAATACAAATTATAATAAATCCGCATTGCAAGCATTGTGCCCTACATTACAAGGAATGGCTACGGCTGGATACTTCTGTCAGTCTGCTTTTTTCTGTCTCCGATCGGAACAGACAGGATAAAGAAGTTGCGTTGGCAGTTATTTCCTGTTACATCAGACACGGATTTCGGCAAGCCATGGATTTGCTTGGAGAATGGTTTGACAATCATGATATCGGACTGATAATACACTATCCACTTGTACCGCAAGCAGAACAGGTATTAGAGGCACAACGGGCTTATTGTAACAAGATTCATTTGCAGCATACTCCATTTATTACTATCAACGAAAGGAAAATGCCCGGAATCTACACTATAGAAGATTTGCACTATGTGCTATAAAGATATTGTTTGCAAACAAAAACCAAGCGATAAGGGCTGTACATATCGCAACAAAATTATTTATGATCTAAAATCTTATCATTATGAAGACATTGGACAATCTGAAGGCATTCAGTCTGAAAAAGAAACAGATGAAGCAAGTTGGAGGTGGTAGTTATTGTACCGACTTAATTACAAACTACAATAACAATCACACTAAATGGTCCAAAGAAGTGCAAGAAATAGCTTTGGATATGATGCAAGCTCACTGTTAAGCCTAAAGTACCAAAGTTTATCAATTACAAAATTTTATTGCAAACGGATTTTATTAATTATTCAAAAGAAGCAACTCGGTATGAGTATGCTTCTTTTGATAATATAAAACAAAAAGAATGAGAAAAATAAATTTCATAATAATTCTCTTATTATCAAGTATCTGCTGTTTTGGACAGGGTGCTTCCGCCTCTTCTATAAACCGAAGAGCAACTTTATTTTTAAACAAGCGTGTAGGAATTAAAGACTACAAGATTGGAAAACCAGACTATACATGCATTAAGATGAAAGATAGTATTAGCTCTTTTTTCTTAGGCAAGGTAGATACTGTATCTATTGATAAGGTGACCATAGATTTAAAGGTATCTATTTTAGGAGACACAATCCTGTATTCTGTCAGTAATGAGGAACGCAGTACAGAGGAGGACAATCAAAACTGTATTTCATACGCTTTTGAAAATCTATTTGAATCTAACGGAATAAAATCAGCTCCATTATGTTGCCAATTTACGCTTATTACGGACAATAGTAGTGCAGACTTATTATTAAATAAATTCTGTGATCCGTATACTTCCTTAGGAATCGGACTTCCCGATTCTTTACAGAATAAGAGTCTTATCGTGTGTTATGATAAGAATAAGGCTTTGATACACATGGCTTTCTATTACAATAATAGTTTTTATAGTAAGAATGGAGGAGGAGTATTACATACGGTTTATAAACGGTTTTCTGATATAAAGCGTCATTATCCGGAAATTAAATATATAAGAACCTATAAAATTAAAGCCCAATATCAGAAATAAAATAATGAAAAGTTTTCCTCATTACCAGCAGCACGACCAGATGGACTGCGGTCCTACCTGCCTCCGCATGATAGCCGCTTTCTATGGTAAGCACTATTCTTTGGAAAGGCTGAGGGAAAAGTCATTCATTACCCGTCTGGGAGTATCCATGCTGGGTATCAGTGAAGCAGCCGAAAAGATAGGTTTCCGTACCATGGGTGTGCAAATATCCTTTCAACAATTGCTGGAGGATGCGCCCTTGCCTTGTATTGTACATTGGAACCAGCAACACTTTGTGGTGGTGTATCGCATGGCGAAAGGACAAGTGTGGGTGGCCGATCCGGGAGCCGGAAAAGTGAAATATACCCAAGAGGAATTTTGTAATTGCTGGCAGAGCAATAAAAAAGAAGGAAAGGCGACAGGTATTGCTTTATTGCTGGAACCCACACCGGATTTCTATGCGGTGGAAGAAGAAGACACGATAGATTATCAGGGATTGGGATTTCTGTTTTCTTATCTGCGCCCATACAAACAATTATTGGGGCAATTGTTACTTGGTCTGTTGCTGGGTAGCCTTATCCAGCTATTACTGCCTTTCCTTACTCAATCCATAGTGGACTTTGGCATCAGTAACCAAAACCTAAATTACGTATATCTGGTTTTATTGGCACAACTGATGCTGACTTTCAGCAGCTCTACCGTAAACTTTATCCGTGGCTGGATTTTGCTGCACTTGGGAATACGAATCAACATTTCCCTCATCTCCGACTTTCTGAGCAAACTGATGAAACTGCCCATGGGGTATTTCGATACTAAAATGACAGGGGATATTCTTCAGCGCATCAATGACCATGCCCGTATTCAAAGCTTTTTGACAGGTAGCAGCCTGAACATTCTCTTCTCTATGTTCAACATATTGATATTTGGGATTGTACTGGCTCTTTATAGCGGTACTATCTTCCTGATTTTCATCATAGGGAGTCTTGTCTATATTATCTATGTATGGTTGTTCCTGAAGAAACGGGCGGAACTGGACCACAAGCGTTTTGCTCAGCAGTCTGCCAATCAGAGTAGCGTGGTACAATTGGTCACCGGTATGCAGGAAATAAAACTCTGTGCCTGTGAGCAACAAAAACGCTGGGAGTGGGAACGTATACAGGCAAAACTTTTCCGTCTGAATATCAAAAGTATTGCCCTCGCCCAGTATCAGGATTCGGGAGCTATATTCATGTAGATACTAATTGAAAAGTGCGCCAATATTCCAGTTGAAAATTGCGCCACCATAGGATAAGTATAATGACCTTTGTATAATCCAAATGCAAAGGTAAAATGAAGACTATGGTAGAAAGACAATCAATAATACACATGTATAGAGTATGCGGTTATAGCAAACGGCGTATCTCTCGTGAACTTCATGTCAGCCGTCATACCGTTGACAATATTCTTTCAAAGTACGAATCAGCCATCCGCACGGACAATCCAGAAGAGGCTTTGAGTGATTTGCTTACCATCCAGCCTAGGTATGACAGTTCCAGACGCCGTCCTCGCCGGCTCACACAAGAGATTAAGGATAAGATAGGATTTTGCCTGAAGAAGAATGCCGTTAAGATAGCTACCGGACTTCGCAAACAGCGCATGTTGAAAAAGGAT